>CAJBTU010000064.1 GCA_903958625.1 uncultured Ignavibacteriota bacterium
TATAATGATCCGAAATACGGCGGATCAAAATTCTTCCTCCATTACGGCGATGTGACCGATACCAGCAACATCAACCGCCTGCTGGAAAAGATCGAACCGGATGAAGTGTACAATCTTGCGGCACAAAGCCATGTGAAAGTATCGTTCGAAGTTCCGGAATACACAGCGGAAGTTGATGCGGTTGGTACATTGAGATTCCTTGACGCCATTCGTGAAACCGGCATAACAACCAAATTTTATCAGGCATCAACCAGCGAACTTTATGGTAAAGTGCAGGAGATTCCGCAGACAGAAAAAACTCCATTCTATCCGAGAAGTCCATATGGTGTGGCTAAACTTTACGGATACTGGATTATTGTGAACTACCGCGAAGCGTACAATATTTTTGCCTGCAACGGGATCCTTTTCAATCACGAATCACCGCGACGAGGTGAAACATTTGTGACACGAAAGATCACCATGGCGGCCGCGAAGATCAAATTGGGGCTTCAGGACAAGCTGACGTTGGGTAATCTGAATTCAAAAAGAGACTGGGGATATGCTCCGGAATTTGTTGAAGGAATGTGGCGCATGCTGCAGCTTGAGAAACCGGAAGACTTTGTGCTGGCCACCGGCGAAACGCATGAAGTACGGACATTTGTGAATGCGGCTTTCAATGAACTGGGAATAGAACTTCGCTGGGAAGGTGAAGCGGAGAATGAAAAAGGGATCGATAAGAAGACAGGGAAAGTTCTTGTTGCCGTTGATCCGAAATATTACCGACCGACCGAGGTTGAATTACTGATTGGTGATGCAACAAAAGCGAAGAAAATACTCGGATGGGAAGCAAAAACAAAATTTGCAGATCTGGCCCGATTGATGGCAAAAGCAGATCTCGCACTGGTAACACGACGGGGGTATTGATTTGGAAAAGAATGCAAAGATCTATGTTGCCGGCCATAAAGGATTAGTCGGCTCGGCTATGTTCCGTCAGCTTCAAGAACGGGGATATACAAATCTTCTTTACAGAACTTTGGAAGAACTTGATCTTTCGGATCAGGGGAAAGTGAAGTCTTTTTTTGAAGCCGAAAAACCGGAGTTTGTATTTTTAGCCGCCGCAAAGGTTGGCGGGATACACGCCAACAGTACGTACCCCGCGGATTTCATCTATCAGAATCTTGCCGTACAAAACAATGTGATTCATTTTTCCTATTTGAACGGCGTTAAAAAATTGTGCTTCCTCGGCAGTTCATGCATTTATCCGAAGATGGCGCCGCAGCCCATGAAGGAAGATTATCTGCTGGACGGGAAGCTGGAACCGACCAATCAGCCGTACGCCATTGCAAAGATCGCCGGGATCGAAATGGTGAAATCGTACAACCGGCAATACGGCACGAATTATATTTCCGTGATGCCGACCAATCTGTACGGACCGAACGACAATTTCGATCTGCAGAGTTCGCATGTGCTTCCGGCATTGATCAGAAAATTTGTAGAAGCAAAAGAGCAGAATCATCCTTCGGTCGTACTCTGGGGCTCCGGAAAACCGCGCCGCGAGTTTCTGTATGTTGATGATATGGCGGATGCGTGCATTTATTTGATGAATACATACGATGGATCAGAATTTGTGAATATCGGTACCGGCGTGGATGTAACGATCCTTGAGGTTGCTCAGATAATCAAAGAGATCGTTGGATATCAGGGAGTTCTTGAATTTGATGCAACGAAACCGGATGGTACGCCGAGAAAATTGCTGGATGTTTCCAGGATCAACGCGCTTGGGTGGAAAGCAAAAGTATCGCTGAAAGACGGATTAGAAAAAGCGATTGAGTGGTATAAGAAGAACAGAACGCAACAAATAAAATAAGGGCGCAAGAAAAACCTCAGCAGACGCTTATGCGCCGTGATACCTACGCAGTCATCGATCTTGATGCACTCGAACACAATCTCACATTGATCAACAATGAGATCGGAAAGGAGTCCGTGTACGCAGTCGTGAAAGCGAATGCCTACGGACACGATCTTGTCACATTCAGCAGGGCACTTTTTGATCTCGGCATCAGACATTTTGCCGTAGCATGTCTTTCGGAAGCACTGACTCTGTACGGGGAAGCAAAAGAGATCGTTGAAAAAAGTACGGTGCTGATCATGGGGTATACTTCCGATGCTTTGTTGGCGGAATACCGCGAATATCCTTTTGTTTTTACGATCTTTTCTCTTGAACAGGCGATGATCCTTAATGAATCGCCGGCAAAGGTGAATGTTGAGATCAAAGTGAATACAGGATTCAATCGTCTCGGGAAACGGCCGACGGAAGAATATCTGCGTGAAGTGACGGCGATCCAAGGATTGAAGAATGTTTCGGTGCACGGAATCTTCTCCCATCTTCGTCTTGCGGAACGCGGAGAGGATCTGAGACAAATTGAGTCATTCGAAATTTTCTGCCGTTCACTTCCTTTCAGCGGATTCCAAAAGCATATATGCGACAGCATAGGATTTATTCAGTATCCCGAAGCACGTTTCGATATGGTTCGCCTGGGTGCGATCCTGTACGGCCTTGTGCCGGACAGACAACTGAACCTGGGGTACCGACCGGTACTGTCACTTTACTCCGAGATATCACAAATCATCGATGTGAAAAAGGGAGAAGGGATATCTTATGACGAACAATTCTCGGCCCGGAATGATATGACGATTGCCGTGGTCCCGATCGGTTATGGGGATGGGTATAAACGTTCACTGTCCAATCAGGGAGTTGTTGTCATCAATGGTCATTCCTGCCCCATCGTCTCAACCATCTGCATGGATCAAATGACGGTCGATATCACCGGTTGTGAAGCGAGACCCGGCTCAGTTGTGGAATTGATCGGACCGAATACCCCGGTCCGTACAATCGCGACAGCGGCACGAACAAACAGGAATGATATTGTCGTGTCTCTTTCCTCCAGGATCGAGAGACGATTCATGAAAAACGGATCGATCGTAACCACCGTTTGATGTTCGAAAGAATTACGGCCTTGGTTATGTATATCCGCGGTTGTTCCGATGATCATCCGTTTGCGCAACAGCTGAAAAAATTATTGGAAACACCCGCTACGTTCCGTATATTAGTGTAGAATGCTGCTTGTCAATGAGGAATGTGGTGAAGGGGTTTATTCGAAAAGCGATGAGTTTCCATTGGGGCTGTAGCTCAGTTTGGGAGAGCGGTTCGTTCGCAACGAACAGGTCGTCGGTTCGATCCCGATCAGCTCCACAAAAAATTGATTAAATTTTCAAAATAAGTTTTATCGTTATCCAGTTTCAAAGTTATTTGCCAAGCCCTGTACAACTTTATAATGGACAATCCTGCCAGGTCCGGAAGGAAGCAACAGCCTCCATTGACGAGTGTGATACAGTAAGCTTGGCATTTTTATTTTAAATATTTATGTTTTACGTCTATATTCTAAAAAGTACATGTGATGGATCATTGTATACAGGTCAAACAAAAGATCTGCGGGCAAGAATTCTGCGGCATAATAAAGGATATGTAAAATCAACCAAATACAAAATCCCTTATCATTTGGGGTATTTTGAAATGTATGCAACACGAGCAGAAGCAATGTGGCGAGAGTGGGAGTTTAAGACTAAAATTAACACAGATCAGAAGAATACATTGATTTCTGAATTTGATAATAAAAAAATCGTAGAAATTCTTCAAAAATAATCCAACGATTTGCTTACGTATATCCGTAAATTACCAGGTTGGGCAATCCTGCCAGGTCCGGTCGAAAGCTTGTAGACTATTGACGAGTGTGATACTGCCCTACGGGTCGTAGATAAGCTTGGCATTTTTATTTTAATCACATCTCGGTAATTACTCCCGCCATTGAATGATGCCACAAAGACACGAAGGCACGAAGGCACGAAGAAAAATCAAAAGGTTCTGACAGCTTCCCGACGGGTCGTAGTCCATTTACCATTGCCACGAAGACACGAAGACGCAAAGAAAAACATAAGGTGGTTGAACAGCATCCCTGCAGGTCGTAGTCCATTTACCATTGCCACAAAGACGCAAAGAAAAACACAAGGTGGTTCAAAAGAATCCCTGCTGGACCGCAGTTATGTTTCAATAATTGACTGTGAAAAAGCTGCCATGCTTTATTGCGATGGGATAAAGATGCGAAGTGGTGCAGAAGCTAATTAAAGAATTGCATTGAGCTCTTGCGCAAACTTCTCTTTCGATTGCATTCCAATCAAAGTCTTGACGATCTTGCCGTCTTTGTTGATATAAAATGTGGTAGGATAACCCTGCAGACCGCCAAACGCCCCTTCCAAATTACCATTATCGATCACGATCTGATAGTTTATGTTGTGCTCTTTCGCGAAACCGGAGACGAGTGCCAGCACGTTATCATCACGGTCGGCGGAGATGCCGATGATGAGAGCACCTTTAGCAGCATATTCTTCATTGAGGGCGATAAGGTCAGGTATTTCTCTTACGCACGGTCCGCACCATGTTGCCCAAAAATTAATGAGCACCGGTTTTCCTTTTGAAAATTCGGCGAAGGAGACACGGGTTCCGTTCTCGTCGAGCCAAGTAAAGTTCGGTGCCTGTTCGTTCATTCCCTTCTCATTTGAGACGAGCAGCGAAACGTTTCCATCATATTGAGATGAAGATTGCTGAGGATTGGTCTGCTGCTGTCCGGTCTTTGATTGACAGGCTAACAACGATACCGCTAACAATGCGATGTATGTACGATACATTATTTTATTTCCTTATCTGTGAGGAGGGCGATCATTTGATCTTTATCCATGCTGCTCACGGCGGAGCAGAGCGTATTCTTGTAACGCCATATCACGATCGTTGTTTTATCGGCTAGTTTGCGCACATACCAATCTGTTCGTTTCAATTCTTCCCGTGCTTCTTCCGGCAGACCGATCGTTGAACCGTCCATCGCATCGTTCATCGAAGCCTGATAGATATAGATGATATCCTTCTCGTCGACCTTATACACAACGTGAGCAAGTTTGATTCCGTTGAAATCGGAGAATACGCCGGCGCAAGAACTGCACCCTTTCATCTTTGGAACATTAACATCGAAGCCGACTTCCTTTGCGAGGAACGAGCGAACGGCCTCTTCCGTGCTGATGAGCTGTGGTTTGATCGATCCGCCGATCACCGCCTGATAATTCTTTACTGACTGCGAAATGATATTCGCTTCTTCCGGCATCCCGCGCTTTTGCGGAACGAACATTGAATAGATCCCCACTACTGCGACGGCAAACGCAACAAGAGCAATAGCGGGATTCAGTTTGAATCCGAACAGTTTCCTGAACCACGAGCCGTCCGCGGAATCCAGTGTCGCATTGATGATGGAATAATAGACTTCGGAAGGAACACTCTGCCGCGGCAACTTTTCTCCGACAATTGTCTTTGTTGCCTGCATCGAGGCGAATTCAAAATTGCAGTGGGGGCAGACCCGCGCATGCTGCATCAGCTCGTTTGTCTGTTCTTCAGGCAAACGTTTATCAACGATCTCGCAGACACACTCTTTAAATTCACTGCATTTCACAAGAACACCTTTGTACAAATTTATTCATTCGTCTCTTTTTTTATAAATCCGCGCCGGTACGCGTAATCATATAATTTTGCATACAACAATTTTCGTCCCCGGTGCAGCCTTGAACGGACGGTGCCCACCGGGATCTGCAGGAATTCGGCGATCTCTTCGTATGCCAATCCTTCGATATCGCACAGGATCACAACCGTTCTGAACTCTTCCGGCAGAGATTCCAATGCCTTTGAAACATCGTCATCAAGCAGCTGGCCGAACATCTTTTGCTGCAAATCGTTGTCATCGCTGTTCTGGTCGCGGATGAGGTTGTAGTAGCCTTCAATCTCCTCATAATCAACTTTATCCGGTTCCTTCGTCTCTTTCCGGTATACGTTGATGTATGTATTTTTCATAATCCTAAACAACCATGCCCGCAAGTTCGTTCCTTGTTCAAACTTGTTCCAGAACCGATATGCCTTTAAGAATGTTTCCTGAAGCAAATCCTTTGCATCCTCATTGTTTCCGGTCATTCGAAGGGCATAGTTATACAGCACCTCCATGTGGGGGAGAGTTTGCCGTTCAAATTCCTTATGATGAGGATCTTGTTGAAAGACCGCGGAGATGATTGGAAACATTCGTTCGATTGACCGCCTGCCCGCTACCGTGATAACACCCGCTCGGTGCGTGCAAGTTCCGTTGATGTGATAGAATTGGACCGCAATAACTTACCAAAATCCCCAATGAGTTTCAACAAAGGCAAATAAAGTGGCAATCTTCATCTTGCTCACCGATCAGAAGATTGCTATATTATAGATTATCTTTTGAAAATAACATAGGTTCAATGAGACAACTTTCGCTCTGTTTATTTTGTGTCTTCCTTTTTGGTTGTTCTTCAAATACTTCTCTGAAACAATCACCACAAAATGCGCAACCCGGCCGTCAATGGCTTCCGAACGGGCATTATCTCTCTTCGGCGGGGAAATCTATACCGTTGGGAGATTTTCCCCTGGGCATGTCCCTTTCGCCCGACAAACGGTCATTGATTGTTGTGAACAGCGGTTACTATCAGCAGACACTTTCGGTCGTCAGCGTTGTTTCGCAGAGCGTAAAACAGACATTGGCGATCAGAAAATCATGGATGGGTGCTGCATGGGGACCGTACGGCGATTATTTTTTTGTGACGGCAGGAAACGACAATAAAGTATACCGCTATGGCTTCCAAAATGATTCTGCATGGTTCCTGAATTCCATAAAATTGGCGGAAGAAGCACCGGCGGCATTCGTGTCGCCGACGGGACTGGCGATAAACTCCGAAGGGGATAAAATATATACGGTGTCGAAAATGAGTCCGGCGCTCTATAAACTTGATGCATACAGCAACACCATAGAAAAAAAATTAGAATTTCCGGCGCCGCTGTACACTTGCCTTCTTGACGAACAACGGAGCTGTGTGTATGTCAGCGAATGGGGTGCCGATAAAATTTCCGTTGTTCGTTCTGAAGATCTTGTTAAAATAATGGAGATACCCGTTGGCAACCATCCATCGGCGATGGTGATGAACGGATCCGGTTCATATTTATTTGTGACGAATTCAGGCGAGAATACGGTTTCGGTGATCAATCTGAAAACGTTCAATATTGAAGAGACGATCGACGTTGCGTTGATGCGGAATTCTCCGGCCGGAAGCACGCCAAATGCCCTTGCGTTAGGGAAAGGGGATACAACATTATATGTTGCGCTGGCGGACAACAATGCCATTGCCGTAGCGGATATTAAAACGATCGGCAGGAGCAGTGTTAAAGGATTCATCCCTACCGGATGGTATCCTACGGCGGTAATCTGTGCGGACTCTCTTCTTATCGTTGCCAATGGCCGAGGCGACTCGTCCGGAAAAAATTTCAATAAAGAGAATCCATTCAGCCATCTGAAGGGGTCTTTATCATTCATCCCGGTTCCTTTCGAACATGAATTGAAACAGTATACGGCAAGCGTGCTTGCCAATAATCCTTACACGAGAGAAGAACATTATGCTGAGTGGAATGACGTTAACCCCATTCCTCAGATGGCGGGGAGACAATCCCCGATTAAACATGTATTCTACATCGTAAAAGAATTACGGTCGTACGATGAATTGTTCGGTGATATGCCGGCCGGCAACGGTGATTCTTCTTTTGTTAAATACGGCAGTTCCGTGACACCCAATCATCATGCACTTTCGCAGGAATTTGTCCTATTCGATAATTTTTATTCGAACGGTCAAAACAGCATAAACGGTATGCAATGGAGTACGGCAGCATACTCGAACGACTATACGGAAAAGACGGTGCCGACACTCTATGGACGAAGAGGCGGAGCATTTGACTATGAACAAGTTGGAATTGCCACACCAAAGAGCGGTTATATTTGGGATGCTGCACAAAAAAAGAATCTGTCCGTAAGAAACTACGGAATGTTCCTCAACGAGGAAGCTTCGCAACGAGGAGAGATCATTCCTTTGGCGGCCGGATTATTGAAGGCAACATCGCCCTACTATAGAGGATGGGATCTGAATTATTACGACACATCGAGAGTCTCCGGGTGGATGAAAGAGTTTGATGCCTTTGAGAAGGGGGATTCACTGCCGCAGTTCTCTGTGATACGGCTTCCCAACGATCATACCGGAGGGAAATTAAGCAAGATCAAGTCCCAAAATGCATTTGTCGCCGACAATGATCTGGCATTAGGAAAGATCGTCGAGCGAATTTCCCGGAGCAAATATTGGAAAACATCGGCCATCTTTGTGCTGGAAAGCAGCGCCAATGGCGGGTCGGACCACGTTGACGCCCATCGCTCTGCGGCATTGGCAATCAGCCCATACATTAAAAGGGGATCGGTCGATCACACCCACTACACGACCACATCGGTGCTGCGAACGATGGAATTGATCCTTGGAGTTCCTCCGATGACTCAGCACGATGCGGGTGCCGTTCCGATGTTCCGTGCGTTTCAGGCGATGCCGGATACGACACCGTATACAGCGAAAAAAAATATTGTACCATTAAATGAATTAATCATAGTAACCCCAACTCAACAACCATAGTGAAAACATTATGATCATATCTATCCCCAAAGAGAATTCAACTGTTGAAGAACGCGTGCCGATGCTGCCGCAAACAGTTGAAAAGTTGGTGAAAAAAGGAGCGACAATCTCTGTTGAATCAGGGATTGGGGCAACCCTTGGCATCACCGATGACGAATACAAAAAAGCCGGTGCCGCCATAGTGAAAGACCGGAAAAAACTGCTGGAAAAGGGCGATATCGTCCTCCGGCTGCGGAAACCGGAATCGAAGGATCTGTCGATGGTGAAAAAAGGTGCCATCCATATCAGCTATCTTGATCCGTTCAACGAACCGAAATTGATCGCTGAGATCGCAAAGAAAAATATTTCGGCGATCTCCATGGAGATGATCCCGCGTTCAACGCGCGCGCAAAAGATGGACGCGCTGAGTTCACAGGCGAGCCTGGCAGGCTATACAGCAGTGATCGTGGCGGCGAATAATATTCCGAAAATCTTTCCGATGATGATGACACCGGCCGGCACGATACAGCCATCCAAAGTATTCATTATTGGAGCCGGTGTGGCCGGACTACAAGCAATTGCAACGGCGAAACGGCTCGGCGCGAAAGTCGATGCGTTTGATACACGGCCGATTGCCAAAGCCGATGTCTTGTCGCTCGGTGCAAAATTTGTTGAGGTCGATCTTGGTGAAACAGGACAGACCGCTCAGGGCTATGCAAAGGCATTGACGGAAGAACAATTGAAAAAACAACGCGACGTGATGAAGCAATATTGCGCTGCGGCGGATGTAGTAATTACCACTGCGCAAGTGTTCGGACGAAAAGCCCCCGTCATCGTCACCAAAGAAATGGTTGAAGCGATGAAGCCGGGAAGCGTTATCGTGGATCTTGCCGTTGAAACGGGAGGCAATGTTGAAGGGGCGGTTGCAGGAAAGACCGTTGTTCAGAAAGGTGTGAAGATCATCGGAATGAAGAACATGCCGGCGCGTGTTGCAATGAACGCGAGCCTGATGTATTCCAATAATCTTTACAACCTGCTCGAGGAATTCTGGAACAAAGAGACAAAGCAGTTCGATCTGAAACTCGATGATGATATCATTAAGAGCTGCCTGATCACGCACGGAGGGAAGATCGTTCACACGACATTTGTCCCCAAAAAAAAATAAAACGGTAATTACAGGTGATGCCAATCAGAACGGCATCGTACAAATTCAGATCTTTTAAGGAGAAACCATGCAAATAGAACTAATCTACATTCTCATCCTGGCGGGGTTCGTCGGGTTTGAGATCATTAAAAAGGTCACGCCGACCTTGCACACGCCGCTGATGTCCGCTACCAATGCGATCTCGGGTATTTCGCTTGTCGGTTCACTGGTTGCTGCCGGTGTCGCCGGAGGCGGAGTGAATTCTGATATCAGTCATCTGCTGGGATTTGTTGCGGTCACTGCCGCAACGATCAACGTCGTGGGCGGATTCATGATCACGGAGCGCATGCTGAAGATGTTCAAGAAGAAGGAGAGGAAGTCATGAATTATTATATGGAGTTTGTCTATATCATCTCTTCCATCCTCTTCATTCTGGGTCTTAAAGGACTCAGTCATCCGGAGACCGCCCGCCGCGGAATGCATTATGCGGAAGTCGGTATGCTTCTTGCCGTTGTGGGTACACTTTTAAGCGGAAAGATCATCACGTGGGAATGGATCATCACCGGTATTGTTGTCGGATCAGCGGTCGGTGCGGCCATGGCGATTTTTATGCCGATGACAGCTATGCCGCAACGAATTGCTCTATCGCATGCTTTTGGAGCTTTAGCGGCAGTGCTTGTCGGTATCAATGAATTCATTGAAAAAGGTCATCTTGGTGAACTCACCAGCGGATTAATGGGCGCACTTGGATTTGAAGTGCTGTTCGGCGCATTAACCGTAACGGGAAGTTTAATGGCTTTCGGAAAATTGAATGAGATGATCAAAGGTGCACCAATAACATACAAGGGACAAAATGTTGTCAACATTTCTCTCTTTGCGGTGACCGTTGGATTGTTTGTTTATCTTATTTTCTTCCCGTATGAACCGGTAATTTTTTATACAATGATCGGTCTGTCGCTGCTTATCGGAATTTTTATTGTCTTGCCGATCGGCGGAGCGGATATGCCGGTTGTTATTTCATTGATGAATTCCTATGCAGGCCTTGCCGCAGCGGCAACGGGTTTTGCGATTGACAACAAAGTGCTGATCATCGCCGGTTCGCTGGACGGGTCATCAGGTTTCATTCTGTCGATCATTATGAGTAAGGCGATGAATCGTTCGTTCGCCAATGTTCTTTTCGGCGCGGTCGGTACACCGCAAGTTGATACGACGAATCTTGCAGAAGCACGTCCGATCACACGTTTTGGAATTGAAGATACAAAGTTTGTTCTGGAGCAGGCCGAACGCGTTGTTGTTGTTCCCGGATACGGTATGGCGGTTGCACAGGCGCAGCATACAGTTCGGGAATTGAGCGATGAGTTGGAAAAACGAGGGATCAAAGTCGAGTTTGCGATCCATCCGGTTGCGGGGCGCATGCCGGGACACATGAACGTGCTACTTGCTGAAGCGAATGTCTCGTACGACCAATTGCTTGAAATGGAAGCGATCAATCCAACGATGGATACGGTCGACGTGTGTATCGTTATCGGCGCAAACGATGTTGTCAATCCGGCAGCGCGTACGGACAAGGGTAGTCCGATCTACGGGATGCCGATCATCAATGTTGACAAGGCCAAAACGGTCATCGTGATGAAACGCTCCATGGCGACGGGATTTGCCGGAATTGAAAACCCTCTCTTTTATGAACCGAATACGAAGATGCTGTTCGGCGATGCAAAGAAAGTATTGCAGGAACTTGTTACGGAATTCAAGAAAGTATAGAGTTCTATTACAAGAAGGTTATTAATCAAGTCCCGTGTATTTCTGGTACACGGGACTTTTATTTTTACCAAAAGCATACGCATCATTTACGATTGTTCGGCAACCGCCTCCGCACCGTGAGCGTTTCCGTATCATTATTCCTTTTTAATTTTGAACTCGGCCTAATCGGTGGTACCTTATTGTTCAACGGCACTGTTACTGACCGATGTTATGCTCCATGAGACGTAGACTCTACGAGCCATAGGAAAACCAATAAATTGGTAAAGGTGAGCACTGCGTAGGCTACACTTGTTAGATCATCCTTCGGCGCGCTCGTCCACAAAACGGACTCGCTTGCTCAGGATGAGCATTTTTTTTCATAGCGCCTCACGAAGGAAGACCTTTCACGAAGCGACCACTTCATGGCGACAGAACCATAGGACCCAAAAAATCCATTTATGCGTAACATGAGTTACTATTTCCATAAAACCGATGATGATGAAAGTGAAATTTCCATGAATATACCATTCCGTAGCACAATCATTGCTCTGTTATTTCTGTTCATCGTTTCAGGATGCGGCGTTATCAACAGAGTTCAAGAACCGCAAAACGAAATGCCGAAAGCAGAACGGGAATTCCGCGGCGTATGGGTTGCAACGGTGGGGAACATAGACTGGCCGAGCAAGCCGGGGCTTTCAACGGAAGATCAGCAGCGTGAAGCGCTTGCCATACTGGACACCGTTGCGGCAATGAATATGAATGCTGTGGTATTTCAAGTGCGGCCGCATTGTGATGCAATGTATGCCAGTTCGCTGGAGCCATGGTCATCGTATCTTACGGGAACGCAGGGAAAAGCGCCCGAACCATTCTACGATCCGCTTCAATTTTGGATTGATGAGGCGCATAAGCGGGGGATAGAACTTCATGCGTGGTTCAATCCGTACCGGGCGCTCTTAACAAAGGGAACCGGCATAAGCGATTCCTCTATTGTCCGACGACGGCCGGATATTGCAAAAAAGATCAATGACGGAATGTACTGGCTCGATCCCTCAAGCAAAGAGGTGCAGGATATTTCGTACGCTGTTGTGATGGATGTGTTAAAACGGTATGATGTGGACGGGATCCATTTTGACGATTATTTCTATCCGTACAACGACGGGAAATTTCCCGACGATGAAAATTGGGCGGCATTCCAGAAGAAGGACGGTTCAACGTCGCGCGAGGATTGGAGACGGTCGCATGTGAACGCATTTATCGAACGGGTGTACAAAGGGATCAAAGCGGAAAAGAAGATTGTGAAGTTTGGACTGAGTCCTTTTGGAATTTGGCGGCCGAAAAATCCTTCCACGATAGCAGGATACGATCAATATAATATGCTCTATGCCGACGCGCGTCTTTGGCTGAACAATGGTTGGGTGGATTACTGGACGCCTCAGCTATACTGGCCAACAAACCAGATACCGCAGAGTTTTCCGGTGCTTCTCGGATGGTGGGCGAAAGAAAATACGATGAAGAGGAATCTGTGGCCGGGAATGATCATTACCAAACCGCGGGATGTAAAAACTGCGGATGAGATCTTCAACCAGATCATGATCACACGCGGATTTGTTCCCGACGGTCCGGGGCATGTTCATTTCAGCATGAAATCATTTTTGCGCGACAGCAGCGCGGTCAACGCTGTATTGCGGAACGGACCGTACCAAAAACAGGCGATCGTTCCTTCGTCGCCGTGGCTTGACGATGAAGCGCCAATGGCGCCTGTTCCATTATCGGCCATTACGAATGACACTATCCGCATTACGATATCACATAAAAACATTGGAGATGTTTTCCGGTCTGTGGTCTATTATAAATACAATTTTACCTGGTATTATGTTATCTTAAACAAGCAGGACAGCACGTTCACGGCGCCTCTTTCCAGAATTTCACGGAAGGAAACACGTCAACGGGGCGGAGAGATAAAAATCGACGAAACAGTTGAAAAATTGAGCAGGATCGCCATTTCTGCGGTGGACCGCATGGGGAACGAAAGCGAACAAACAGTGATAACGGTTGAAACGGCAAAAAATCCTGCTCCGTCAAACTAAAAAATGAAATGTTCATGAGAAAAATAATTATTGCCCTTTGTATCGGTTTTATGAATGTCTTTGCTCAAACCACTCTTCTGCAGCAACAGCCTGAGTTAGACTATTACGCGTCAGCCTATAAATTATCCGGAACGGAACTGCGTTTAGCACTGCATACCATTATTAAAGGACACACCTCTGTTACCTACGATGCCTTGTGGACCCATTTCCAAACGACGGACAAAAAATCCAACGGTAAAGTGTGGGATATGTATTCCGATATTCCGGGGGGCACTCCGCCGTATGAATTTACCTACACAACAAACCAATGCGGAAATTACAGCGTAGAAGGTGATTGCTACAACAGAGAACATTCATGGCCCAAGAGCTGGTTTAATGATCTAACGCCTATGTATTCCGATCTTTTCCATCTTTTCCCGACGGATGGAAAAGTGAACGGAATGAGAAGTAATTATAATTATGGAAATGTATCTGCTCCTACATGGACATCGAAAAACGGCAGCAAACTTGGGCAAAATACTTTCCCCGGTTACAGCGGCATTGTGTTTGAACCGATAACGGAATACAAAGGGGATCTTGCGCGCGGACATTTCTACATGTCGGTCCGGTATTATACCGAGGATGCAGGCTGGGCGGCAAGCGACGGTACAAGCAAAACCGATCTGCTGCCCTGGTATGCTAATCTGTTATTCTCATGGCATGTTCTGGATACGGTAAGCACGAAAGAAATAAACCGGAACAATGCCATTTTTGGTATTCAAAAAAACAGAAATCCGTTTATTGATCATCCGGAATTTGCCGCGGAAATCTGGCAAACAGCGATGGCGCCATCGGTCGTAACGGTTAAAAATCCTACGGCAACAACACTGATCGTTGATCTATCGCGATATACGGATTCCACGGTTTCCGTGGACAAAAATAATTTTGTCATCAATAATGCAATCGGCAGTCCGACCGGTGTTGTGTGGGGGGTGAACAACGACGTTTCAAAATTATTGCTGACGGTTCCTGCGTTAGCATCCGGGACAACGTATGCACTGCAGATATTGAATCTCAAAAGCATCAATAACGTTGTCATGAAAGATACGATGGTATCATTCAAAACTTCCGGCGTTGCTGCCGTGCATTCACCGGAAATACAGTTACCCGAGATGTTTATGCTGATGCAGAATTATCCGAACCCGTTCAATCCGACAACGAATATTGAATTTTCGGTACCTTCCACCGGACAAACCACGTTAACAATATTCAATGTGCTTGGGCAGGAAGTTGCAACGCTGTTCAACGGTGAAGCGGCGGCCGGGATACGGAACCATGTTCAGTTTGCGGCGCATGATCTTTCCGGCGGAATGTATCTTGCCCGGCTTACATCGGGGAGAAGATCACATGTGATGAAGCTAACGCTGATAAAGTAGCAAAGTTATTGCGAGGTTGATTATTATAATCCCGTCCGATGTGACGGGATTATTTTTTTGTGAAAGATTGTGTTTGTATATTCTAGTGCCATTTCAATATAATAAGGCTTTATATTAAATTAAGTTATGTCATGCTGAGCAAGGTCGCGAAAGTTCCCTTCGACGCGCTGCGCTTGCTCAGGATGACTCTCGCGACCGAGTCGAAGCATATCAATGTTTGGAAATCGACAACTTTACTTAATTGAAATAGCACTTGCATGACAGCACCCGACATGAAACGGTTATGGTGGTACATTCCGGTCATCCTCACGGTCCATAATTGCGAAGAAGCGCTGACGATGCCGCATTGGATGTCCGTTCATCTAAGGGTGCTGCGGGAAAAGATCTGGCTGATGGATGAACTGCAATTCTCGCCGAAACAATTATACCTTTCTCTACTCCTTGTTACCATTGTGCCGTTCCTTTTTACCTATTTTTGCCGGCGCGGCGTGCCTTCGCAACGAAAGAACGCCGTGATGATTACACTACAATCGATCATCTTTTGGAATGCATTCATGCCGCATATCGGCGGTCTGTTTGTTTTGGGAATGTATAATCCGGGAGTGGTTACAGCGCTGGCGTGCAATCTTCCATTTTCGGTCTATCTGTTCAACAGAGTGAGGCAGGAGGGAGCGGTGACGGATGCGGTGCTACGTAATTGTATTATTGCCGGATTACTTCTGTATCTGCCGCTAGTGTACCTGAACCATTTAATTGCTCAGACGATAGCATTGCTGTAGCTGTTGTCATCCCTCGTCTCCGCTCGGGACGACAATAGTTTACTCCGATGTATATTGGGGCTAGGCGTAAAAATAATCTTCTGTAAATGTTACGGGTTGTCATGGCGAGTCCATCTTCGACGGGAAAAACTTTGTTGAGATTTGAGTGTTAGAAATATGGTCAGTCACCCCTCGTCTCCGCTCGGGGTGACAATAGTTTACCCTGGTGTATATTGGGGCTCGGGGTGACATGAGTGTTACAAATTACGAAAACCGCCTTCCTGATCACGTCCAACGGACTCCCTGAACCCAATGCTGTCAGGTTAACGAATGACAATGCTTCGGCGCGTGTCGCAATTTATTTTTCTGAGAATGTCGCGATTTATTGTCCAATCGGCGTGCACCACCCTAAGATACCGGTTCTTGGGCATTTTGTGCTGGCAGGAAGTTACGATGAGAAACTTGCAGTAACTGCGTTCGGCGCAGCGACACAATCATTTATTTTTATAATAAGCAAAGAGGGCGAAAGCGCGTAACGCCTGCGATTGAGCGTGAACCGTGCCGACCTGATCGACTCCGTATCCATCCTCACCGCCGTGCGGATTCCATCCATTGCGGATAGCGTGGTCATATTCGCGGTGCAGCTGCACGGTAGCCCTGCCATGATTGTTCGTCCAGACATGTTCGAGCATTTTCTCTACCATCACAGGAATTTCCGGCAGTTCATCCGGCGCGATCTCATAGGCATCCAATAAAAAATGAACGAACGCGCCGTTGCCGTCCATATTGATCTGATAACAATCGGTGGAATCGATCCATTTATTCTTCGGATTGAGGATGTGTTTTGCGGAAGCGACGGCGATTGCTTTATACTTAGAATCCTTTGTGGCATGATACAATGATGACAATACGGATAAATAACTTGCCGATTCCCACGGTAGCTGTTTACCAAACGCCGCGAGACCACCTTTCCCCTGCCAGACCCCGTTGCCGCGATAGAATGTTTTTTCAATCCCGGGTGTTTTGCCGTCGCCGTTCCATACCAGTAAAGCATCATCCAAAAATCTCCGGTCGCCGGTTGCTTCGAATAATTTGCACGCAACGCTTACCATCTGGTTCATGTTGCTGTTGGTGATGATCTGTTCGTTGACGTTAGCATTGGGGGGATAATTATACCAGCTTATAAAACCTTCGTGGCGGGAGAGCCGTCCTTCGTTTCGCGCTTCCATATAGCGCTGCGCGGCATCATTCACCCATTGCATCTGTTTCCTTCCGGAAAATTCCCACCAGTACAGTTCGGCCAGGCAGATCCACGCGCGGTCGTCCACCCAGGTTCCATTGAACATTTGTTTGAGATCGAATTGATACAGGTAACGCTTCAGCAGGGAGGAATCATTTGTTGCTCTGAACAGATACGCATCACCAATGGCACCATTGGCCCCTTCCCATCCCGGAGTATAGACTTTATAGAATTGTTTGCCGATCAGGTACGAGCGTTCGATCCATTTGTTTTGCGAATGGAGCGAATCGGGAAGAGTTTTTGCGGGTGTGGATCCGGGTTTATTGGAGCAGGAACAAAGAATAAGAACAGCGATGAGGATGATTTTATTCATAGTCTGTTTTAATGCATTACATTTCTTTCGCACAAGCAGATTGTCTGTTACCAAGAGAATCATGCCTCGACTCCGCTCGGGATGACAAAGAAACATACGGTCTGAAGGAGCGAAGCGACTGAAGAATCCAGAAACTGGATCCTTCACTTGCCCCTTTGGGGCTTCGTTCAGTCTACGACTCGTCTACGACCCGTAGGGTAGAGGATGACAATGGACAACCTATTTTTCAGATGTAACTTGTTTTAATTTTCTGCAGCATGTGTCATCCCTCGACTCCGCTCGGGATGACACATGCTCTTGAATAATATTTATTTTAAAATGCCGTCGATGGTGTTATACGTAACGGAATGATAACCGGGACGGGCTTTTTCGTACACTTGCTTTGCCCAAGCTTTCCCTTTTTCGGTCTTGGCCAGTTCTGTATATAACGGTTTCACCAGTTTTCTGCGTCCGACATTCATCAAATATCCTCGCATGGGTCCGTAGGCCGTTTCGTATTCCGATTTTATGGCGCGCAGGAACCACTCGCACAGGATCTCGGAGTTTCCGGAGCGGGTAAAGTAAAATGCGTAATCGAGTTCGATCACTTTTTCCAGCCGGATGGAATCGGGAATATTGCGGAGGAAATAGAGCCAATGATGCGTTGTCCACCCCTGCGTGTTCAATTGCGAAGCGGGGGTTCCGTTCATGAACGCATTCACCTGACTCTTTACTTTTTCAAACTCGTTCGACTGCGGATTCGGGCAATTTGCCGGCAGTCCGGCAGTGTATACCCAGCCATTGATCGAAAGTGCCGATGAGAGATCCTTGTTTCCTTTGATCTTGAATTGTTTTTCAAGATGCTCAAGGAACATTTCCGTCGTCACCGATTTAAAAGAATATTCGGTGAAATATTTTTTCAGATATGCATCCCACGGCTCGCGGCCGAGAGTCTCTTCGCACAACCGCAGGAAAAAATATCCTTTGTTGTAGGCAATATTCGTCATTCCGTCATCAGGATCGCGTCCGGTAAGATTGAGTTTCAATTTCGTGTCGTCGCTGGACGGTCCGATGGATTGAATTTCTTCCTTCAGATCCTTCAGCGTAAGAACGGCAAGCATTTCGGAGTAATCGCGGCCGTACACTTTTTCCATGATGCGGTGTTCAAAATACACGGTGAATCCTTCGTTCATCCAGAAATCGTTCCATGTTGCGTTCGTCACAAGGTTGCCGGACCACGAATGGGCCAATTCGTGCGCTACGAGAGCAACAAGCGAGCGGTCGCCGGCCAGAATGGTTGGCGTTGCAAAGGTAAGGCGCGGATTCTCCATGCCGCCGAAAGGGAAACTCGGCGGAAGAACAAGCAGATCATACCGTTCCCAACCGTACGGTCCGTACAGATCTTCGGCAGCCGTGATTATTTTTTCGATGTCGGCAAATTCGTTTGCCGATTTTTCCACAACGCTTGGTTCGGCATACACGCCGCTCCGGCTGCCAAGCGGACGGAATTCCAGATCGCCGACGGCCAGCGCCAGCAAGTACGAAGGGATAGGCTGTTTCATTTCAAATTTATAGACACCGTCCGCCGATTTTGTTCCGGAATTTCCCGAAGCACTCATCAGCGCAACAAGATCGGGGCGCGTATGAATTGTTGCCGAATAGGTCATCCGTACGCCGGGGCCATCCATACACGGAACCCATGTGCGGGCGAGGATCGCCTCGGATTGTGTGAACAGGAATGGCTTTCCTTTTCCGGCCGTCTGCGACGGTTCAAGCCACTGCAAAGCGCCGGCAGAAGGGGAGGTGATGTAATAGACCGTAACGGATTTTGTTTTCGGTGTGATGGTAATTGTCAACGGAGTGCCGAAGATCTTCTGTTCATCACCGAGCGTGAACTTTGCA
>CAJBTU010000065.1 GCA_903958625.1 uncultured Ignavibacteriota bacterium
AGCGCCGTGACCGGTGAAACTGCTTCCGGTACACAGCAGATGGCCCGGGCCGCCGAGGATCTTAATCGCTTGACGGAAAACCTCCAGCAGCTCATCTCCAAGTTCAAGATCTCTTCGGAAGGAAGTACCGGTCAAAATCGTCCGGCTCCGAAAAAGGGAAAGGAAGAAATGGGCAGGACTGCCGTGAAACACAACGGACATCTTGTTGCCCATGAATAAGTGATCCTGTGAAGAATGACCATCGGAGAACATAAAAATCTCCGGTGGTCTCTTCATGATGTATCGGAAAAACATTGACGGGTATCATGAGAAATGAATTGATCGCGAACGCAGCATTCATTTGAACATACAGTATAGAAAAAGTCCAAGAACCGTTATATGCCTGCTGAGTTATTAATGTTAAGCTCTGAATAGGCAGTCATGATTCCCATATCGAGAGTGATACGGTTTGCTGAAAGAACTGCCCAGAAAATGCTTCTCTCGTAAGACCCCGACACTCACTTCCCTTCGGTGATTTAATTCAATACAACATTAAGGTGGTCGTTATGGGTATTAAAACAAAAATTATCGGTCCGCTTATGGCGCTGGTCATAATTGTGATCGTGCTTGTTGCATGGCAGATCATAGAACAGCAAAATACAGAAGCCGAACTGCAGTATAAAAATCAACTCACTACGCTTGCCATTACGTCGCGAATGATGATCCATTCCGCTGCCGAAGAATATGCTCTTGCTCATGGAATGCAATTTTATAGGGTGAAGGCAGAGGATGGGGGAACAAGCGATGTTGAAGAAGACGCACTTCGCAAATTCACCAGTGACTCAAAATCGGATGAATACGACGAAATTGTTACCGATAGTACCGGAAGCAAGACAATGTTTGCATATTCTCCGGCGTACATTAAAGATGAATGCATTACGTGTCATTCGTCCTTTGGAATGCTTGATGATGTTTTTGGAAATAAGAAGACCGGTGATTTTGTTGCGCTGTTCGGGGTCTCTGTTTCATTGAAACCGTTGGAGGAGCAAAAAACAGCGACGATCCGCACGGTGGCCGGTGTTTCAGCGGTACTCCTGTTGTTATTATTTTTCATTATTGGTGCCGTGGTCAAACGGGTGATTGGTCGTCCGCTTTCCTTGCTGAACGATGCAACCAACGCGATGTCGAAGGGGGATTTTTCTGTTCAGTTGAATATTCAATCAAAGGATGAGTTTGGGACTATTTCGAACTCCTTCAACTATATGGCGGAGAATGTGCAAAAGCTGATGGATGAGGTTAAGGCCGAAAAAGAAAGTGTTGAAAAGAAAATAGAAGTTGCACTTTATGATGCAGAGCAACAGCGCGAATACCTTACAACAAATGTAAAACGGCTTGTTGATGAAATCGAAAAACTTGCCAATGGAGATCTTCAGGTCGATTTGCATGCCGAAAAAAATGATGACATTGGGAGTGTTTTTAGTGCTCTTCGTACAGTTGTTGTCAACATCCAAGCGCTCGTAACGGATGCCGAAATGCTGGCGAAAGCGGCAGTGGATGGAAAACTAGCGACACGGGCCGATGCAAACAAGCATCATGGAGAATATCGCAAGATCGTACAGGGAGTCAACGATACGCTCGATTCCGTGATCCGTCCGCTGAATGTAGCGGCAGAATATGTGGACCGTATCTCGAAAGGTGACAT
>CAJBTU010000066.1 GCA_903958625.1 uncultured Ignavibacteriota bacterium
AAATTTTGTTACAAATGAATCAACGTCGCCGTAGAGAAAATCGATCGCCGGTAGTTCGATCATAGTGTAGCATCCTGATTCCTGCAGCATGGCCGCGCGTGCGGCCGAGACCATCACCTGTGCGGTCAGTGCGGGATTATTCACCTTCAATTCGAATTTCATCGATTGATTGTGCGTCATGCCGGAAACACCATGACGTTCCATGGAAACAGCGTGACTTACATCCATAAGATTTTCTGCATTGTCCACCTGATAGACGTATGTTCTGTCCTTTATGAAATACGGGTCTTTTTTGATCCGTTCTTCCACATCACGGAAATCCGCCCCCTCGTTCAGTTCCACATACACCATGCGGCGATGGACTCCCATGCTTGCAGGGACAGTGATCGAAATGGCATTCTTCACGCCGGGAATGGATTTAACGGCAACCGAATGCCCCATGGACATGCCGGGGCCGAAATTTGTGTACGTAATGCCGCGCGGCGCCATCGCTTCGAACCAGCAGCGGATAATCGAATCGATCCCCGGATCCCAGCCGGCGGAGAGAATTGAAACGGTGTTGTTCTCCTTTGCCACCGCATCCATATATTTTCTCATCTCCGGTATTTCCAGATGGATGTCAAAACTATCCACCGTATTGATGCCGAGCTTGTGCACTTTTGTCGCCGTTTCTTTTACAAGACGTGACGGACAGCTCAGGATCGCAACATCGACCTCCTCGAGGTCTTTCAGGTCGCTGACGATCTTTGTATTGGTAAGAGCAATGGGATGTTTGTTGGTGAGAAGGCATTTCGCGGAGACAATTTCGGGCACTTCGACCAGTCCGATAAGATTCATATCCGGTTCGTTGAGAATGGATTCAACGGCGCATTTTCCGACATTGCCGTAACCGATGACGGCAACATTAATTTTTTTCATAACTACTCCATGTGTAATTCTTGAGGGGGTTGTGAGAGTGATTGCTGCCGGATGAAATCACATAATGAACGGCAGGCGGATGCATTATGTTCCTGAATAAGATGTTCTAATTGTTCTTTGTTCTTTTGCTTGATTGCTTCTATGATGTTCCTGTGATCGGAGATCGAATTATCGATCCTGGATTTGAGGGAGAGATAAATGTAATTGTACCGTAGTGTCTGACTGCGGAGATTGCGGATGAACTGCGAAATTTTTTTGTTTCCTCCGGCATCGCTCAGCATCTGGTGAAATTCCGAGTTTAAATTGAGCAGCGTGCGGTAATCGTTCCGCTCGTCGTTGATTGTTGCTTCCATTTCATCCGTCAGTGCGGTCAGTTCATCAATCGTTTCGGCCGTGATCGTATCGCAGGCAAGTTTTGCCGCGGCTGATTCCAGAATGCTCTTTGCGCCGTAAATCTCTTGCACATCTTCCGACGAAATTGCACTGACAACGGCGCCGCGGCGCGGAAGAACATTCACAAATCCTTCAGAATCGAGAAGTAGCAATGCTTCGCGCAGCGGCGTTCTGCTGACGCCGAACATCGTTTCCAGTTCCTGCTCGGTCAACCGGGAGCCGGGCTGCAGTCGTCCATCAATAATAGCGCTGCGGATGGATGACGCAATCCGGTCGCGAAGAGGAGCCAAATTGGTGAAGTCAACATTTAAGGAATTGCTTTGTTTTTTTGCCATATTTTCATCAATTGTATATTGTATAGATCGG
>CAJBTU010000067.1 GCA_903958625.1 uncultured Ignavibacteriota bacterium
ACTGTTTGTTCCGCCTATCCTCAGCTTTACTCCCGAACCAACGACAATAGAATCAGCCAATGAGAATCCATTCGCCGTGAAGTTTGAAAGATCCAATATCCCGCCGTTGATTTTTAAGCTCGTGCTGGGCGCAATGTTATACCCCAGTACCAGACTGCCGGTTCCTGTTGAGTTGATTGTAAAATTTGTTATGGATGTTGGAGCAGGGTTTATGACAACATTGCTTGTTTGCGAAGGACAATCGTAGATGATGTTGCCAAAACTTTGTCCAAGTCCTGCCGGTAAAGTCGTAGTGACACCGGTAATTTTACACGTTGAAAAACTGGTCCACGCAAAGACAGGGATTGTTCCTCCATTTTGTGCGTGATGATATGTGCCGACATTTGAAATTTTACCGATCGCCGTATTAATAAACGTGATGGTGCCGTAATTGGTAAGTATACATGTTCCGCTGCTCGTGCCGACGTAAAGATCTTCTCCCGTACTGAGTAAGTTTCCATTGTCAACGGTAAGAGTTACGCCTGCATTCACAGTAAGGTTGCCATCCGTCAAGGTAAGATATTTCACGGAAGTGTTGTGGGCAAGGATTAATGCCCCTCCGTTTATTAGTATTTGGGAACTTGTACCGGAAACTGTCCATGACGCTGTTGTCGTCATCGTATGTCCAAATTGAACGACAAACACATCGGCTGTTGTGAAACCTGTTGGCGTGGTTCCCCCGCCTCCTGTGATCGAGTTCCAACTTGAAGTGAGGTTTGGTGCTAAACTGCCTTGGGAATAGTACGTTGTTGCAGACGCAGTTGTAACAAAGAATACTGAAAGAAAAATAAATGAAAGAGAATTTTTAAACAAACGCATGCAGTCCCCAAATTAAATATTTTTCTTTATTGCTTGTCTGCGTGAAATTTGAAGCCCCTGATCGAGAAATGGTCTTGTGTTTAAACTAAATGGGGGGAGGAAAACACTCCTGAAAATAGAAAGGAGAGGACGAATAATCAAGATATTGCTATGCTAAACAGTACAATGGTTGACGGCAAACACCAGTTTGAAATGGAGCAAAAAGTCCCTATTATTTCTCTGTATTTCTAATACTTCTGAGTATGAAAAACACAAAAATTCTGTTTGTCTGTCTTGGCAACATCTGCCGTTCCCCCGCAGCCGAGGGAGTGATGAAAAAAATCGCCTCCGGACTCCCGATCGAGATCCAGTCCGCCGGAACAGCCGGATATCACATCGGCGAACTGCCGGATACACGCATGCGTTCACATGCCCGCAAACGCGGATACGATCTTGTGAGCCATGCGCAGCAATTTGATCCATCAAAACATTTTGAACAATTCGATCATATCGTGGCCATGGACGGAAGCAATTTGCGCGATTTGAAAGCCATGGACAGGAAAAAACAATATCAGCATAAATTGTCGCTGATGACCGATTATTCTTTAACAATGGACGTAAACGAAGTTCCCGATCCGTACTACGGCGGACCGGAAGGCTTTGAACATGTGCTGGATATTCTTGAAGATTCATGCAGAGGTTTGTTAAAACAGTTGAGACCATAACGATTTGTCCGGAATGAACATCGCGTTTGCGGATTGAACGAATCATTTTTAAATGAACAATCATATCATCTCTCTTATTCAGTCCGCACTGAACAAAAATGTGAGAACACTTTCCTCCGTCAGCGGCGGCTCCATCGCTTCAGCCTACCGTGCGGAACTGGAGAACAGACAAACGCTTTTTGTCAAGGTCTCGCCGCAGCATCCGGACATGTTTGTAAAAGAGGCAAACGGATTACGTGAATTGCAGAAAGCCAATGCACTCCGCATTCCCGAAGTTGTTTTTGCAGATGAAGAACTTCTGCTTCTTGAATTCCTTCCTGTTACAGCGTCAAATCGCCGCACGCATTTTTTTGAACAGTTCGGGAAACAGTTCGCACAGCTTCATCGCCATACGGCGGAACATTATGGATTCAACGAAAATAATTACATCGGCTCTACGCCGCAGCAGAATCTGCCGCTGATGAGTTCGTGGAAAGAATTTTTTGTTGTGAACAGGCTCGAATTTCAGTTTAAACTTGCGGAGCAGAATGGATATAAAGATAAAGAGATCGTCTATCTGTTCCGCAGAGTCGAAAAACAGATCGATCGTCTCATTCCCGAAGATTCCGAGCGACCTTCTCTGCTTCACGGTGATCTCTGGAGCGGAAATTTTTTGTGCGTGGAAAACAATGTGCCCGCAGTGATCGATCCGGCCGTCTATTACGGACACCGTGAAGCCGATCTTGCCATGACGATGCTGTTCGGCGGATTCAGCGAAGCGTTCTATGCCTCATATCATTCGGAATTCCCGCTCGAGGAAGAGTGGAAGAGGCGATGCGAACTCTACAAACTGTATCATCTCTTGAATCATTTGAACCTTTTCGGGGAAGGATATTATCCGCAGGTATATCAGACGATGAAAGAATTGTTGAGCTAAAAAAATTGCAAAGCAAAATGTTTTCGACAGCTCTTGTTAAGACTGTTTCGTAACGAGCCGCTTCAGAACGATGAAAAGAATCTATCCGGGCAAGAAGTAAAATACCAGCGCAAAGATAATATAGACGGAGATCAACTGCACACCCTCCAGCCAGTTGCTCTCACCGTCGCTGGCGATCTGCTCGGTGATCAGCGCCGACAGCGCAATGGCAAGAATCTCGACCGGTGTGAAGACGAGATCCATCGGTTTCGGTCCGAAAAAATAACTGGCAAAGACCAGTACCGGTGAGACGAAGAGGGCTACCTGAATGCTGCTTCCAATGGCGATTCCCAGGCTCAGATCCATTCTGTTCTTCAATGCAACCATCACTGCTGTGCTGTGTTCTGCCGCATTACCCACAATGGCAACAATAATCACACCGACAAAAATGCTTGTCATTCCCATCGCTTCCGCCGCATGCGTGACCGATCCCACCAGGATCTCGCTCATCCATGCAACAAAACATGTTGACACGGCCAGAACCGTGAACGATCGCGCCATACTCCATGACGCATGATGCTCATTTTCGATCTTCGCCGCTTCCGCCGCCTCGCCGGTAAAGAGCTGCTTGTGTGTTTTCAGCGAGAACAGAAGACTCAATCCATACGTAATGATCAATACAACCGCGATCTCCACGCTGAGATCCGATTCACGGTCGGCAACATTCCTCCCTCCAAAGTAATGGAATACGGCCGGCCCAATCAGGCCAATGGAAGCAAGCGTCAGCATTGTTGACAGAGAGCGTGCTCCTGCTGCACTGAATTTCAATGTTTTGTATTTCAATCCGCCGGCAAGAAGCGATGCGCCAAGCACCAGCAGTGTATTCCCGATGATCGATCCGGTGATCGAAGCTTTCACCACATCATACAATCCGGCCTGAATTGCCATGATCGCAATGATCAATTCCGCAGCGTTTCCGAATGTTGCATTCAACAATCCGCCGATACCTTCACCGGTTTTTTCTGCCAGATGTTCGGTGGCCTTACCGAGCCAGCCGGCAAGAGGAACAATGGAAATGCAGGAAAAAAAGAAGAGCAATGTTTCGGGAAGGTGAAATACATATTCGCCAAAGACGGTCAGCGGAACAAATATCAATAGCCAGTCAAGCGAGGGTTTCTGCAAGTGCTTCATGAATGAATGATTGGTCTTCGGGATGAACAATATTTAGTGTTAGGGATTTTTCAATTCAGATCTAAGATCCATTTTTTGCAACGGCGGGAATACCAGAGTCATGGAACGAAAAGTACTTCCGATGGTAAAACGAAGTTTCTCAAAACTCATTTTGACAGAAGTCGTCCTTCAATCGCTGCGATGAGCAATTCCTGATCGACCGGCTTGGAAAAGAACAGATCAAGACCGAGTCTCATTGCCGCACGCACAACCTTTTCGTCGCGGATCCTGCTCATAAAAAAGAACGGTATGCTTTTCAATGTTGGA
>CAJBTU010000068.1 GCA_903958625.1 uncultured Ignavibacteriota bacterium
AGCATGATGATCTTTGACGAGCCCAGTATTGTGCTCCTCTAAGATTCGTTGCCGTTCTATGTTGATTTGCGTTCGTCATCTCACTTGTAATAAACAAAATACCACGCAATCGCGCAAGTGTATAAATATTAGAATCCTCTAATATGAGCTAAAAACATCCGTTATTTGTTAACAGACAAAATTGTCTTTAATACAACTTTTATCCGGTGACAATTTTTTAAAAATCTACAGGTTTTTACAAATTAAGCCTCAAATAATGGCGCCTAATAAACCCTCTGTGACAGGTTACGATAATATTTAAATTATTTTTGTTAACAACCTGAATTTTTGCAGTTCAACCATAAAATACCGGATGTAACAAATCTCAGTCAATTATTACAGAACGCCCATCTGAAATATTTTTGATCATTTATTCACATTCATCATCTCGGCATTCCAATATTTTTCTCCTTAAGGGACAAGACAATTGTCTTGTTTCTTTTTCCGCGACTGCGCATCCTTCTTCATAATTTATTTATTCCCTAATGGGTAAATACCCCGACGCTTCTCCGAAGGACCACTTCGTGGCCGCGGGGATGATTTATTTCCATGAAAAAATCCGCCTACATAATTTTACTGTTATACGCTTCGGTCCTTTCGGCACAGATATCTGTCTTTCCGTATAAAGAAACATTTGACAGCATCGTGGTCCCCGCGCTTCCTTCGGGGTGGTCTACAACAAACAACAAAAATATTACCGGAGACTTCATAACGTCGGCAACATCCGTTCGTTCGGCACCGAATGCAGTAAGTTCAACCGATGCAACAAAATCACAATCGCTTATTTCTCCACTCTTTGATTTCAGCGGCAGAGCGGTAGATTCGCTGGAATATTATGAACGAAGAACTTCGTCGCATCTTGCCCGCGTTCTTGTCGAAGCATCCATCAATGCAGATACCATGTTCAGTATAAGGATCTCGTCGGACAGCTTGCGGCTTGTCTCAAGCACTTCGTATATCCGCAGAGCATTTCCGTTGCCTGATACACTGTCGGGAAAATCAAATGTCCGTTTTCGAATACGAATTGTCGCAGACACGAACGGAAGTTCAGGAATATACCGGATCGATGATGTCCGATTGACAACAAAGAAAGCAAAAGATCTTTCGATCAGTTTGTTTTCGGTCTCTCCACCGGTAACAAGGCGTGGTGATGATTTAACCGCTCTGATTGGAATAACTAATCGGGCGGCATTTGGAATGTTTGCCGGCGAGGTACGTCTCTATGATTCGTTAACGCTGATATCATCACATGGCTTCTCACATTTTTTTACTCTCAATGATTCCCTGATCATCCCGATGAAATATGCGTCCCTTCGGGCGGGACGCCATCCGCTGACAGCCGTGCTGCTATTCAACGAGGACGAAGATACGACGAACAATCGTATTTCTTTTGCGGTAAACACCGGGTATCGGTTGCGAACAATGTTGATCAATGAATTTATGTATACCCCGTCCGCCGGAATGCCGGAATGGATAGAGATCGTAAACAACTGCGGCGACACGATCCCTCTCGCCGGATGGAAGGTTTCCGATGCCGGAACCGTCAGATCAGCTCTCTTACCGTTGAATCGAAATATTTCGCCGTATTCTTATTTCATCATTACAACGGATACGAATGCTTTCAAGTCTCATTATACCGTATCCGCTCCAATCGTTCAGTCATTATTTCCCGCGCTGAACAACAGCGGTGACGCTGTTGTTCTTTTCGATCACAACGGTAACATGATCGACAGCGTTACCTTCCTCTCCTCCTGGGGCGGTGAAACAGGAAAATCGCTGGAAAGAATTGATACGGCGGTTGCTGCAACGTTACGGTCGAATTGGTGTACGACGAAACACCCTGACAATGCAACGCCGGGCAGGATAAATTCTGTAACGCAAAAATCATTTGATGCTTCTATTATGCGTATGATCGTTTCGCCGGAATTTCCGGTCGCAGGAAATGCGCTCTGCGTATCATCTACCATTAAAAACATCGGCCAGCAGATCCTTTCTCCGGTGAAAGTTCAACTCTATATCGATGCCGACAAAGACTCCATCCTTTCGCCGGACGAACTTTTCTATCAGCAGATTCTTCCCGTCATTAATCCGAACGACTCTGTGATCGTACCAATGGATATTCCTTTTTTGGCTCAAGGCGTGCATTGGTTCGGAACGAAAATATCTACGGTTCAGGATGATGATACGATAAACAATATCATGTTCTTTGCCCAGGCAGTCGGGATACGATCACAGAGCATTGTTATCACGGAGATTATGTATGCACCCCCGGGTGATATGCCGGAATGGGTCGAAGGATATAATACAACATCTTCGTTGGTGAACATCGGCGGATGGAAAATTTCCGACAACGGAACGACAAAAGCTTTCATCCAAAATGGACAACCGACAGTTGCCGCCAATTCATATTTTGTCGTCACAACGGATACCGTTCAATTCAAGACGTATTTTCCCTTTGCTTTTCCGCTTTTTCAAGCTTCTTTTTCTTCCCTCAATAATACCTCTCCGGATGCCGTTATCCTTACCGATGAACGGGGTGCCGCTATGGATAGTGTCCATTATCGGCCTTCGTGGGGTGGTGCAAACGGAAATTCTTTACAGCGGTTTGACATCTATTCCTCTTCAGCTGATTCTGCAAACTGGAGATCCGGGCTGCCGAGCGCCGGAACGGAAAACGATGTCGCAAGAAAAGAATTTGACATTATGATTCGGCGAATCTCATCGGAAAATACTGCCAAGGGTATTTCCGTAAACGCAATAATCGTGAATACAGGAAGACAGACCGCAAATTCATTGGTTGTAAATTTTTTTCACGATATCAACCGCGACAGCACCGCTCAAATAAGCGAATTGCTTTCTTCCTCAATCGTTACATCCGTTCTTCCTATGGATTCTATTATGGTGACATACGAATGGAATGCATCGATCCGCGGAAAACAATTCGTGATCGTTTCAGTAGAATATTCACGGGACGAACGGATTCAAAACAACACGGCAATGGGGTCGGCGGCGCAATGTTTCCCTCCGCAATCACTCGTCATCAATGAAATTATGTACGAACCGCAGCCGGGAGATGCTGAATTTGTGGAATTACTGAACCGGAGCAATGATACCATTGACATTGCCGAATGGAAGTTGATGGACCAGCCAAATTCATCGGGAAACCGTTCGATCATTTCATTATCGGCTACAACTCTTCTGCTTCCTCCAGGCGGATATGTACTCGTCGCATCTGATTCTTCCTTTTTTACTCACGTTCCGTCATGGATGAACGGTTTCGTGGTCATACAATCTTCGCTGAGTTTGAGTAATAGCGGCGAGGATATTGTCCTTGTCGATCTCATGAATACACAGATCGATAGCGTCCGCTTTTCTCCTTCGTGGCATTTGAAAAACCTTACTGCTGCCGGACGCTCGCTGGAACGTATCAATCCCAATATCCAATCTACCGACGTTCGAAACTGGAGTTCATCGGTTGCAAGGTCCGGCACAAGTCCGGCACGCAGCAACAGCATCTTCACTGCTTCATCTGCTTTCTCTTCCTCGCTTTTTCTTTCTCCTAATCCATTCTCGCCGGACCGGGACGGTTTTGAGGATTTCCTTTCCATCAATTACTCTCTTCCGGCCAACAGTTCAACGATCCGCATAAGAATCTTCGATGTCACCGGAAGACTCATCCGCCGTCTGGCGCAAAACGAACCTTCTCCATCTGCCGGTTCTCTAACGTGGAATGGTCTTGACGACGATGGAAATCTTGTCCGCATCGGAATGTACATTATCCTGTTCGAAGCGCTGGACAATTTCGGCGGAGTTGCCAGAACAATGAAGGATGTTGCCGTTGTCGGAAGAAAGTTATGAATTAACTGCCACTGTTATTGCACTTCTCCTCTTTTCTGTTATCTATATATCATGTCCATTAAAGAATTCTTTGTTCAGGAATATGATAATATTTTCCGTTTTCACAGCGCCGGTGCCGGCGGACTCGATGTATCATCTGAGCTTTCTCAATTAGTCGATGCAACGATCGAAAAGCTTTGGAATGAACTTCCCGAGAAATCGAGAGATTCGTTCGCCGTTGTTGCGCTTGGCGGATACGGGCGGTACGAAATGGCGCCGCACTCCGATGTTGACGTCATGGTACTGTTCGAACATGAGGATGCCAAGAAGGCAAACTCGGAAACGGCGCAGAAGTTCCTGCATTCAATGTGGAATCTCGGCTTCGATGTCGGTCACAGTGTGCGGACAATCAAAGATTGCCTCAATCTCTATCAAACCGATGTCGACGTGTGGGCTTCCGTCCTGGAAAGCAGATATGTCTGCGGTAATCAGGATGTGATGAACATATACACCAAGGCATTCCTGGCCACCATACAAAAAAAACAGGATCTGAAATTCATCAACTCTGTCATAGCGGGAGTCGATGAACGGCACAGGAAATATGAGCATTCCGTGAAGCTTCTCGAACCGAATCTGAAGAACAGCGCTGGAGGAATTCGCGACCTTCATTCGCTGGTCTGGATCTATCGTTCTACCAATACGAAATACTTTACACGCACACCTTTTCATACCAACGGTTCCGGGTGTCTTTTGCTGTTTGAACAGCTTGCTGCGGACGGTATCATTTCGAACGAAGAAAAAATTGAATGCACACGGGCCCTCAACGGAATCCTTCGTCTCCGAAACGAACTTCATTACCACTCCAATGCACAACAGGACATTCTGGAATTTTCAAAACAACTGGAGATCGCCCGATCGCTCGGCTACCGACTGACAACACCGGTAGAATCCGTTGAGCAATGCATGCGGGAATATTATCTCTTTGCCAGAACGGTGTACGGTCTCAATAAACGGCTGATCAATCATTTCCGCTCTAATACATCGACCACTTTGTGGTCAAAAATGCGTGATCAGAATATTGACGGAACATTTTCCGTAAAGAACGAACAGCTCTTTTTACGCAGTGATATTAAAGAGACTCTTACTCTTGCACAGATCGTCACGGCATTCTTTTTATGCAGCGAGCACGAGGTCATCCTCAGTTCGTCGCTGCAGTCGGCCTTCAATGTTTTTTTCCGGTCACAGCCAATATCGCAAACGGACGTGAAACCGGCGGCTCAGGCACTGCTGAATATTCTTCGTTCGCCGGCAAATGTTGCTTCAACACTGCAAATGATGAACGATGCCGACGTGCTCGGCAAGATCATGCCCGAGTGGGGTGATCTTGTGGCATTCTTTCAGCATAGCATGTACCATTATTATACGACCGATGCACACACGCTTATCGCTTTGGAACACGCAGAAAAATTATTCGAAAGCAAAAGCATACTCGGCGAAACATTACGGCATCTTCCGAAACGCGAGATCTTCTACTTTGCAATCCTTTTCCATGATATTGCAAAGCCGCTCGGTATCGCCGAACACGAGATACGCGGCGTTGAAGTGTGGAAAAAAATCCGTGACCGGTTTGGTTTTACCGATGAACATGACGACGTCTCATTTCTTATCCGCAATCACCTGATCATGGAGCAGGTCGCATTCCGGCGCAACACGAACGATGCGGCAACGATCGAAGAGTTCGCAAAGATCTTCTCGCGCCCCGAACAGCTCGATATGCTCTTCCTTCTGACGTATTGCGACCTTTCGGCCGTGAACAAAAATGTCTGGTCCAGCTGGAAGGAGACGCTGCTGCAGGAACTGTATGTGCGAACGCGCCGGCGATTGACGGAACGGGAATCCGCACAGACCGACGAAGAATTTTCAACACCATATAATGACGACGACCTTGCTCTGTTCAAACGGTCGATCGTGAATCTTGATGTTGTTTCGTTCATTATCACCGATGATACATCGAACAATAAAATTACGATCATCACCCATGATGCACCATACCTTCTTTCAACACTTTGCGGTGTGCTCTCCGCCAATGATGTCAGCATTATTGATGCGACGATCTACACGCAAAAGGACGGGATCGTGATCGATACGTTCCGCGTAGTCAATGCCGCAACAAAGCTGCCGTTGACAAAAGAACAGGAAGCATCCATCCGTAACGATCTGTACAATGTTCTGACCAAAAATGAATCGCTGGAACGGCTGTTCGAACGGCATCACCGGCGATGGAAGCGCCGCGCGAAACCGCTCTTCCATCCTTCCATCCGCGTGGATGCGGAATTTCATGACGCCAATAAACATACGATCATCGAAGTCTATGCACCGGATATGACCGGCTTCCTTTTCAAAATCACGAAAACGCTCTCCGGCGCCGGCCTGCAGATCGATTTTGCCAAACTTGCTACGCGGGGAGACGGTATCGTCGACTCGTTCTATGTAAAGGATAAGGAAGGAAAACCGATTTCTTCTGAAGAACAGAAACAGTATCTTCGTGAGAAGATTCTTCACACGATCGATCAATTAATGAATGTTCAACTTGAGACTTAGCCACAGAGGACACAGAGACGGGTGATTGGTTACATGGTTATCACTTTCGGACCTCTGCTTTCGTTCTTCCTGGCAGATAAAATTAATGGCAACTAAACATCAAAAACCGATCGGCGTCTTCGATTCCGGCATAGGCGGATTGACCGTCGTCCGCGCATTATTGGAAAAACTGCCGAATGAAAATATTGTGTACTTCGGCGATACCGCGCGAGTACCATACGGATCGAAATCGGCACAGGTAGTCCGCGAATACACACAGGATGATACCGATTTTCTTTTGTCCAAAAATGTCAAGATGATCGTCGTTGCTTGTAATACTGTTTCCGCTGTTGCACTGGATGTAGTGCAAAAGAAAGCAAATCTCCCGGTCACCGGCGTTATCATTCCCGGAGCCGAAGCAGCCATCCGTTCCACAAAAAACAGCCGCATCGGCGTCATCGGAACTACCGGAACGGTAAACAGCAACGCATACAGGAATGAATTAACAAGGTTGAGCCAATCGGCAACGGTGTTCAGCAAAGCGTGTCCGCTGTTCGTACCGCTGGTGGAAGAAGGATGGCTGGATTATAAAGCAACGGAACTCATCGCGAACGAATATCTTTTTCCGTTAACGACCGAAAAGATCGATACGCTGATTCTTGGATGTACTCATTATCCTTTATTGAAGAACGTGATAGCCAAGGTAACAAAGGGAATGGTAACGCTGATCGATTCCGGCGAAGCGACTGCTGCTACGGTCGCATCAATGCTGGACGAGCACGATCTGCGGAACAGAAGCAGTGAACAACCGAACATTCAATTCTTCGTCAGCGACGCGCCGGAAAAATTCACCTCGGTCGGCGAGATCTTTTTAGGGAAAAAGCTTGGCGTTGTCCGCCGCGTTTCGGTCGGGAAATAGTTCGCAATTCCGCAGCAAATTTTTCTATCATCTGCACACCACGGCCACAATGTCATATCAAGATTACTTCTACAGATTCATCCAGTAACTTATCTTCACCACATACACGTTGTCCGGCGATGTGCGCTGGAACGTATTTTCCAGATTCGTTCCAAGATTTGTGTTGTATCCGCCGCTCTGGAAGAACGAACGCCCGTGCGACCAGACAAAATAGAATGTGCTTCCTTCGCGGTACTCCCAGCGGAGAACAACATTGGTCTGCAGTGATGTCCGGTTGAAATCCATATTCGTCGCAAACCGGTACGGTGTCAGTCCTCTGCTTGGATTCAGTAAGGAATACGTTGATGTATCGAAATTCCCCTTTGCCCAGAAGAACTGATTGTATATTTGCAGCGACAGATCATGCGTAAATAATATGGAACTGCGTAATGTGAGATCGAGTCCGTCCACATCCCGTTTTCCATAGACGGCAACAGGGTCGGCCGCGGCAAACGTAATCAGTGTGTCAACAATGGGAGTGACAAATCTGTCAAGATCACGCTCAATTCCATAGCCGAGAGAAACCGTATATTCCATTGATGACGTCGGACGGATGATGACCGATGTGTTCGTCGTTGAAGTGAATCCTCCGTATTCATACCTGCGGTAATTTTCCTCCATGTCGACTATGATCATTTTCCGATTATCGCTTTCGATCTCTCCTCCGATAAAGAAACTTGGCGTGATATTGTATATACCATACCCGCGCGGCTCATAGGGATCCTGACCACCGAATGAATACGACATGTTGCCGCTTACCGACCAATAGTTCAAAAATTGTCCAAAGCCGTTCACGCCGATCTCTTTGAACAACGTCAGCCGGTCGTAATTCCAACGCAGGTGGAGATTGCTGCCGAAATTATATGTCCGGAAGAATTCTCCCGGTGTAAAATTCCGGTATCCGCCGTTGAAACCGATCCCATAATCGTTCGGCGACCGGAAGAAACCGATATCATTGATGAAATATTTTTTTGATGTAAAATCAAAACCGCCGCCGTAGGTCCATTCGCCGCTCACTCTTCCAATATTTATTTTCCCCGCCGACCCCTGCTGCATGTACGGCTGCGAACGGATTCTTCCGAACTTGTCAATAAATTTTGTTCCGTGTGATACCGCAAGAAAACCGTTTGTACGATATTTGCTGCTGTCGAATTTTATGTCCCAGTCTGTTCCCGCTGTGTATGCTGGAACGATTCCTTCGCGTGATGTTCCGGTCACAATTGCGCCAATATTCGAATTACCCCAAAAATCCTGTTTCACACGGAACAGGTTGTACGATCCCCCCGGTTCTGCACGCTGTGTTTTTACGGAACCAAGAGTATCGCGATAAGAAAATTGTTCCTCTCCGGTCAAGCCGGTAAGTATACCAATGGATGTTCCTCCATCGGTCTTTCCTGAAAATTTTGCCGCGCCAAGGATCGTTGCGGTTCGCGGTTCTTCCGTGATAATTTTTCCGTCGTCCGGCAATCGGACATTGATCGGTTTTCCAATCCTCCGCGAATAGAATAGTCCGGGACCGAACTCTCCGCCAAATGTAACAAACCGGAGGATCTGCGTTCCTTCAATGAAGAACGGTCGTTTTTCGGGATAGAACGTTTCGAATGTTGTAAGATTCAGTACTGCCGGATCGGCTTCCACCTGGGCGAAGTCCGGATTAACCGTAGCATCGAGCGTAAAGTTCGATGTCACTCCGTATTTGAGATCAACGCCGGCGTTCGGACGGATCTTCTCAATCTTCTCCCGGTCAGATTTTTGAGGATAATGTTCCGATGAACCGACGGCATAGGGAAGAACTTCGAACAGTTTGGGAAGTCTCACCCCCGCCATTCCGGTCATCGTTCCAAACTGTGAAACAAATCCATCCTTGCTCTTGCTGATAAGATTCCAATTTGTCTTTTCCTGTTTGCGCGAGATTTTTCGTTCAACATCCACTCCCCAGGTATCATTCCCTTCGGTAAAACGTATCTGCGACAACGGTATCTTCATTTCCACGCTCCACCCGTCAGACAGAATTTTTGTTTCCGATTCCCATACGGGATCCCAGGAATAATCCTCGTCGCGTCCGTCGTTATAATTCAAAAAGTCCGATCTGCTTCCCGATGGCAGCACAAGAAAGATGAATGCCGTCTGTTTGTCATAATAACTGTCGATGGCAATTCCAAAATAATCTGATTCGGGAATATCGTCGCGACGGGCAAGCCGCGAGACAATACTGTCGGGATACGATTCGTACATCATACCATAGACATAGAGATAGTTGTCGTCATAGAGTATCTTAAATTCTGTCCGTTCCGATTCCACTGCTCCGTCAAGCGGTTCTTTTTGGACAAATCCGGATCCAATGTTCGCTTGTTTCCACGCGTCATCGTTTCCGTAACCGTCGATAACCGGCGGAATGGCAATGCGCACAGCGTTCAATGATTTTGGCTGGGGAAAAAGTATCGCCGTGCTCAAGAGGAAGAGCAGGATGCTCAATGGTTTTAACATAAAATAATCATGCGTTTATGGAGAATGCGCTGTAATAACGCCATTATGAGACGGAAACGCAAGCGACCCGATGACGTTTTGGTGCATTTTTCTGCTGCGATGTTGATAATATTTTTGGTTGTGAAATGTCGGCATTCGTTGTACATTCTCGCATATGAAAAATTGTTTTCTCTTCACCGGAATTTTCCTTCTGGCATACGTGCATGGATTCGGACAATCGCTGAAATACAAAGGACCCGATCCGAAAAAAGCGATCACCCAATACACACATGAAGTGTGGCAGACCGATCACGGCCTGCCGCAAAATTCCATCACCACGATAAAACAAACAAAGGATGGTTTTTTATGGCTTGGTACCCAGGAGGGACTGGTACGTTTTGACGGCGTTCAGTTCACTGTCTTTGATAAAAACAATACTCCTCAGATCAGAGATAACCACATTGTTTCTCTCACGGTCGACACAAAAGGAACTCTTTGGATCGCGACGCTCAGCGAGGGACTGGTGACATATGCCAGCGGAGCGTTTAAAAACATTACCAATACTCCGCAATTGACCGGCACGCAGCTGCGGCATATCTATACGGACGCACACAATGCGGTTTGGGTCTCCACGCGCGACAGCGGTGTCATCAAAATTGATTCGCTCACCGTTTCACACTACACCACCAGTAATGGATTGATCAGCAATAATACGTGGGAAGTGTCACAGGATATGACGGAGAGAATATGGATCGCCGCAGAAGGAGGGATTTCCGTCGTAGACGGCAAAACTATTCTTTCGTTCACCGAAAAAGACGGTCTTGCCGCTAAAGAAAATTACGGACTTCTTGGTGCACACTCCGGAGAAATGTGGGTCGGCGGAAGGAACGGTCTTCAAAAATTTTTACTGGAAAACAATCGTTTAAAACTCCTTTTGACCCTCACCAAGAATGATGGTTTACCCGGACTCGGTACCTATGAAATGACCGCCGACCAACAGGGAAATATGTGGATCGCAGGGAATAAAGGATTGGCGCGTTATCATACGGGACAACTTTCTTCGTTTACGGAAGCAGACGGACTCTCTGAACGTTATGTGAATACCGTCTTTGTCGACCGAGAAGGAAATTTGTGGATTGGAACCGAAGGAGGCGGGCTGAATGTATTAAAGGATGGAATCTTTACATCCTATTCCGTTAAAGAAGGACTGCCGGCCAATAATGCATGGACGATCTTTGAAGACAGACAAAAGAATCTCTGGATCGGCACCGATGAAGGCGTTGTCTTATTTGAACAAGGTAAAGGGATCAAGCGCACATATAATAAAAAAGAAGGTCTCTCTCACGGGGTCGTATGGTCTATCACCCAGGACCGGAATGATGCCATTTGGGTCGCCACAATCAGCGGATTAAATAAGATCGTCAATCAAAAAATTGTGCCGCTGCCGAACGACCTGAAGTTTGAAAATGACGCAATCAACTGCCTCTATACCGACGTAAAAGGAATTATATGGGTCGGCACTTCGGGCCGCGGATTGTACAAACTTGAGCACGAAAAAAAATATACCTTCACTCCAGGAAACGGGATCACAAATCAATTCATCAATGTTATCACCAATGACCGTCACGGCAACATCATTATCGGAAGCGATGGGGATGGATTGCTGATCATGAACAACGATACCGTTGTCGAACGCTATTCCACAAAAAACGGTCTGGCATCGAACTTCATCAATTCTTTGTATGTCGATTCTGCAAACAATATCTGGATCGGCACACTCGGTAAAGGACTAAGTCTCTTTGACGGAAAAACTTTCAAGAATTTTACGGTCAAGAACGGCCTGTTCGATGATGTGATCTTCCAGATCCTGGAGGATAATTTCCACCGGATGTGGTTCTCCTGTAATCGGGGCATTTTTCAGGTCGATCGTCAGCAATTTTTCGACGTACTACGGGGAACGTCCAAACACATTGTGTATACTGCGTATGGAAAAGAAAACGGAATGAATTCTTCGGAGTGCAACGGCGGAACCGCTCCGGCGGGATGGAAGACATCGAACGGCAATCTTTGGTTCCCGACATCGCGCGGTATCACGATGGTCGATCCGAATAATATTGCCATCAATATGCAGTCGCCGCTTGTTGTCATCGAGGATCTTTTTATAGATAATGAGCCTGTCGATAAAATTACGGCGGCGATCGTCCCGCCCGGAAAACAGCATTTTGAATTCCGTTACACGGGATTAAGCTTTGATGGACCCAAAAAAATCCGATTCAAAGTTATGCTTGAAGGATACGATAAAAAATGGGATGATGTAAAGTACCGGCGCGCAGCATATTATTCCTACCTTCCTCCCGGTGAGTATGCGTTTAAAGTGATCGCGGCAAACAGTGACGGCGTTTGGAGTACCGAAAGCGCTTCGTTTCCATTTGTTGTTCAAGCTCATTTTTATGAGACAAAAATATTTTTTCTTTCCGTTTTCATTCTTCTGGTCCTGTCCGCCTATGGTGTGTTTCGATGGAGGACCCGTGCGATCCATGCACGGCAGCAAGAGTTGGTTCGTCTGGTGGAAGAAAGAACCATTAATCTTACGGAAGCGGTCAACGCAAAATCTCAACTGCTGAGTTTTGTCGCTCACGACTTGAAGACTCCGCTGATCACCATCAACAGCATTGCTCAGGAAATAAAAAAATTCGAAGTGGACAAACATTTCCGCGGCTATCTGGACCTTGTTGAGCAGAATTCAAAACGGATCATCACGCTGATCTCCGAGATTCTGAATATTTCCGCCATCGAAAGCGGAAAATTCCAGTTCAAACTGGAGCCGATCAATATGGCGGAAATTGCAGGGCTGGTGGTTGACGGCTATCAGATACAAGCGCAGCGAAAGGAACAGCGGTTACAATATACCGCCGAGGAACACGAGCAATGCATGGTCCTTGCCGATTCTTCCAAACTTCAGGAGGCAATGGAGAACCTTGTGAACAATGCCATTAAATATTCTCCCCGCGGAGCAAAAATCGAAGTGACTGTTTTCCGCCGGGATGGAAGTGTCCGTTTTTCTGTGAACGATCAGGGCCCCGGAATTTCAGAAGAGGATAAACAACAACTGTTTAAAAAATTCACGGTGTTAGCGGCAAGACCTACCGGGGGTGAAATCGCAACAGGACTCGGTCTGGCAATTGTAAAAGAGATCGTGCAGGCGCACAACGGAAAAATCTATGTTGAAAGCGTGCCGCCAAAAGGAAGCACGTTTATAATAGAGTTGAATCAATACGGCAATTAATGCGCTGTTGAATGGGGCCGTGTGATTAAACACGTTTGGCCCGGTTCCCGAACCGCTGACCGGAAATATCGGTTCGGCAGCGGTGAGAGTGAAAATATATTTTTATAAGGCGTCCGCTCGTTTCCGCCGCAGAATTGATATCACAAATCCCGTCAGCACCATTAATGTTCCGAACCACACAAGGCTGATAAACGGTTTCACGCTCGCTTCCACCACCAGTGTTTCTTTGCTTACCGCTGTTGCCGATGAAGAATTATTCTTCACCGAAATTTGGATCATAGAGCGTCCATCACCCATGCCGCCAATGCTCATGGCAATAAGCTCAACCGGACCGCCGAGTAACTTTGAATCCGCACTGAAATATTTTTGTCCGTTGTCGTACAGAACATAGGGGGTCACCGTTTCTTTTTCGTCTCCCAAAGAGACCTCAAGGACCGCTCCCACTTTCATCTTACCCTTATCACCTTTCTGGTTGTGACTCCCCATATCGAATGCCGTAAATTCCACGGAGGCCGGACCGATCTTAACGCTTTCACCTTTAGGGATGGTGATGATTCCATTCTCATCGACGTGCTGTTCTTCCACGCCCGAAGGAGAAAGATAGAAATCATGTGTTAAGAACGATTCCATATCGGGATTCCGCATTGTTCCCGAATTCTCCGTTTCGAACATCACCGGCAGCAATGTTTTTGTTGTCCCGTCCTTTTGCACGTTCACCGTGAATGCGGTCTTGTTTTTTTCCACAACATTTTTTCCGTTGTAGGTAACGGTATAGCCGAAGATCTCCTGCGGCGTTCCGAGTTCCAGCATTGCTGTTTTTTTCTGATCGAAAAATCCGGAAACGATCACGCCGATAAGAAACACCGCCAGACCCATGTGCGTGATCTTTCCTCCCAGCATACGGAAATCGCCACGAATGGTAAGATATGTTATTTCCAGATTGACGAAGAGCGCAAACAGCGCACCAAAGATGAAAAGCAGATACATGATGTCCCACGTGCTGAAGAAACCGATCAGCACCGTTGCAATCAGCGAAGCAAGAAGGGTCTTCCATGATTTTTCCTTTAAGAACAATCCGTCTTCCTGCTCCCATCGCACCAGCAAACTATAACCAATAAGCAGTGTCATAATGATCGCGATCGGCACATGCATCTTATTGTAAAACGAAGGATCGACCTGTGTTGTTGAAACAAGCGGCAGGCTCGTTCCGAAGATGATAATAATTGCGCTTGCCAGCAGCACGAAAGATCCGAGCGCCATTGCAAATTCGCGCGTGAGCCAATGCATCGGCTTGGCAAGTGCTTTCATCTCTTTATAACGAAGGAGGAAAAATCCAAATCCCAGTACGATCGACCCAACAAGGAAGATCATCAGTAATCCGTAAACGATTGTTCCGGGATCAGTGAAGGAGTGAACCGATGATTCACCGAGAATTCCGCTCCGTGTTAAAAATGTCGAGTAAATGACCAGCACAAAAGAAAGAATGGCAAAAAGGAAATTCGTGCGGACCAAATTTCCGGTTCGTGCCTGAGCAAGCATCGTATGAAGCAGTGCCATTGATATGATCCAGGGAACCAGCGATGAATTTTCAACCGGATCCCATCCCCAGTAACCGCCCCATCCCAGCACTCCATAGGCCCAATAGGCACCAAGCATCAATCCCGCGCCAAGCGTGAGTCCGGAAAACAGCACCCATGGAAAGGTGTTCGTGAGCCATGAATGAAAATCTTTTCTCCATAACGCGGCAACAGCAAAACTAAACGGGATTGCCGCCGCGGCAAATCCAACGAACAATACCGGAGGATGAATCACCATCCAGAAATTCTGCAGCAGCGGATTCAATCCTCGTCCGTCATGCGGAATCTGTCCCGGCGAAAGTTCACCCGGAAATTGATCGTAAATGGATTTGAAGGGGGATTTTGCTATCAGTAAAATCACCAGGAATGTTTGAATGGCAAGAAATACCGGAAGAACATGCGCCTCTAATTTCCGTTTTTGCGTGTATGATAAGAGGAACAGACTCAGCAAGGCCGAACAGAGTGTCCAGAAAAGAAAACTCCCCTCCTGCCCTGCCCAAAACGTAGAAATCAACAGTGCCGTGGAAAGATCGCGCGAACTGTAACTCCAGACATAGGCGCTTTCAAAATTGTGCTGAAGAATGTTCATCATCAGAACAACTGAAGCAAGAAAAATCCCGAGGGCGCTGACATACAATCCAATGCGGGCGATAGAAAGTCTTTTGGTATCCCCGTTCACTACTTTAATGTATGCGAGGATCGATACGAGTCCGGCAAATAATGACAAATAGGTTGCAAATATTCCAAGCATAATTGTTATCCTGATTAATTGATTTTGCTGCGACGCGCTTTTTATCACGGTCAATTTTTGATACTTTACTGAATAATTATCAACAATCGTACCGAGAAAATTATGGCCACAATACCCGATATTTATTCTTTTATTCACTCGGCGGAAAAACTGAAAAATGAACTTCGGCACAGTTTTACCTCATCCGGCCGACAGGAAAGTGTTGCAGAGCATACCTGGCGGATGTCGCTCATGGCTGTTCTATTATTACCAAAACTGGACCAAAAAGTCAATTTTGAGAAACTGATAAAAATGATTGTCATTCATGATATAGTGGAAATTGAGGCCGGTGATACACCTGTCCCTTTTATGGTTGGAAATAATGATCTGAAAAAACAAAAAGAAGAACGGGAACTGGCCGCAATTGAAAGTGTGCGGCTGCAATTGGGCGATGATATTGGAGAAGAAATCCGCCGATTATGGATCGAATTTGAAGCACGGGAATCATACGAGGCAAAGGTTGCTTTTGCATTGGATAAGCTTGAAGTGCAGATCCAGCATAACGAGGCAGATATTAAAACCTGGATTCCTGTTGAATACGATTTGATCTATTCCCGGCGGGCGTACACAAAATTTGATACGGCACTGGACGGTCTCCGTGCGATGATAGAAAAGGAAGCAGAAAATAAATTGACCGGCGCCGGAATTTCCGTGCATCGTCCCGAAGAATAATTTCCGGCTCATCCTCTCTTGGCCGGATGATATCAAACCCTTTCTTTGCATCTCTACGGTTGTATCAGTACCTTTCACTCGGTTCGAGATATTTTCGGAGAAACCGTGCGATCACTATGGAAAATCCTTTCTCTCTCCGCAATTTTTTTCTTTCTCCAATCTTTGCTCTTTGCCCACGATGATCAGTTTCACGGCCAGGCCTCCGGTTGGTTCTCCTCTGCTTCTTCAAACTTCCGGTTTGGCCTCCGGTATATACCGGAGTATTCTTTTGAACATCCAATCACTGACGATATACGGGGCGATGCTTCAATAGCCCTGAATGCTTTTTCAACATCGCAGTTTTCCGCGGAACGATCACCACTCTATTCCGGCAAAATAAAACCGTACCGGTTGTACGGACGCGTTTCGTCGGACAGATTCGAAGCGCGCGCCGGTCTGCAAAAGATCAATTTCGGTTCGGCAATGTTGCTCCGTCCGTTAATGTGGTTCGATGCAATCGATCCGCGCGATCCCCTGCAATTGACGGATGGTGTCTATGCCTTGCTGCTGCGGTACTATTTTCCCGCCAATGCTAATGTTTGGCTGTGGGGCTTGTACGGCAATAACGATGTGAAAGGAATGGATATTTCTCCATCAAAGAAGCAGAGCATCGAATTCGGCGGCAGAGCGCAGATCCCGTTATGGAACGGTGAAATCGCCGGAACATATCATCATCGAACTGCAGATCTGAAAACAATATTTTTTTCAAATACTTTTTCCACTGAAGACCGGTATGCTCTCGACGGAAAGTGGGATATCGGGATCGGAGTATGGTTCGAGTCCGCGTTGACACATAGCAGCATTGCTATTGCGGGATCACGGTACCGGCGATCGTGGATGCTGGGAACCGATTACACGTTTGAGATCGGCAATGGTTTAACCGTTCTCACTGAATATTTCCGCTTGGAAAATCCGACGACGGTATTTGCGGCGGCGAAGGGTGTCCGATTCTCTGCGCTGTCTGCCACTTATCCGTTGAACATCATGGATAAAATTTCCTGTAGTCTCTATCATGATTGGACAACCAGAGAGTGGTACAGACTTGTCTCGCTGCAGCGAACGTACGACAATTGGATCATCTACCTGTTGGGATTCTGGAACCCTCCGTATATTCAGCGGTCTCAACCCGTATCGGGTCAGATGGGCAATAGTATGTTCAATGGAAAAGGGATACAGATGATGGCCGTGTTCAACCATTGACACTAAAAAAATTCACCATGAGGAACAGTAATGGAAATATCCAACTCTATGCTCATCCGAACTGAACGGCTGGATAAGATCTATCCGCTGGGACCAGCAACGATCAAAGCACTCGACAACGTATCGTTGTCGGTTGCTAAAGGAGAATTCCTCGGTTTGGTAGGACCAAGCGGTTCGGGAAAGACAACGCTGCTTAATATCATCGGTTCACTCGATTCTCCGAGCAGCGGCAGTGCCCTAGTGCTTGGCAACAGGATCGAACTCTTGTCGCATAAAGAATCGTCCCGCCTGCGGAATGATCATATTGGTTTTATTTTTCAAACATTCAATTTGCTTCCGGTCTATACCGTGTATGAAAATGTGGAATTTCCGCTGCTTCTGCTGGGCACGCCTTCAGCACAACGAACGAAGATGGTGATGCAGGCGCTGGAATGGGTCGGTCTTGCAGGGCGTGCAAAATCGAAGCCGTCACAACTTTCGGGCGGACAGAGTCAACGTGTGGCGATAGCACGCGCAATCGTAAAAAAACCGGAGATCGTTCTTGCGGACGAACCGACGGCAAATCTTGATGCGGCAAATTCGCACAATATCATGAAGACGATGGTCGATCTGAACAAGGAACTCAAGACAACATTCATCTTTGCAACGCATGACGAAAAAGTGATCTCCTATCTCGATCGTAAGGTCACGCTGTTCGACGGACAAATAGAGAAGGACGAACTCAGAGAGCCGGCGAGGTAATTTATGCTGATGTTGAAACTTGCTTATCGAAATATTATCGGCGCAGGAATGCGTACGTGGCTGAATGTTGCGGCATTATCCTTTGCATTCGTCACGATCATTTTTCTTAAGGGCGTGTATAACGGAATGAACGATCAGGTTGAGCGTGCAACCATAGATGCACTCTATGGCGGCGGACAATATTGGCACGAACGGTATGATCCGTACGATCCGCAATCGACCGTTGATGCTCATGGGAACATTCCGGAAGTACTCCGCCCGCTCATCAAACAAAAGGGGGCGGTTCCGATCCTTATTCGCCAGGGTACAATCTATCCCGGCGGACGATTCCGGAATATTCTTTTAAAGGGAATTGATCCGCAACAGAAGATCCTTGCCATTCCCGTATCAGCTCTCGCGGAGCGAAACAGAACAATCCCCGCCATGATCGGCACCAGAATGGCAAAACACACAGGATTGCACATAAACGATCTCATCACCGTTCAATGGCGGACCTCACACGGCACGTTCGATGCCCGCGAAGTGATGATCGTGAACATCTTCAAAACTACGGTACAGGAGATCGATAACGATCAGATCTGGATCCCGATCGACATCATGCAGACGATCACCGAGTTGCCGGATCAGGCAACCATGATCATTATGAACAAGGAAAACATAACAATCCCGACTGTGCCCGGCTGGAATTTCAGAGATCTGAATTTTCTCTTGCAGGATCTTCATTCTCTGGTGGAAATGAAATCTATGGGAGGAAGTATTTTCTACACCATTCTCCTGCTTCTTGCAATGCTCGCGATCTTCGACACACAGGTCCTCTCTATCTGGCATCGCCGGAAAGAGATGGGGACACTGATGGCGCTTGGAATGACGCGCACGCAGCTGATCGGGCTCTTCACGCTGGAGGGATCGTTCCATGGAATTCTTGCCGCGCTGGTCGGCGCACTCTACGGTATTCCCTTGCTCTCGTATGTTGCCCGCAACGGCTGGGGCCTTCCGCAATCGACGGATGATTTCGGATTTGCTTTCGGCGACAGGATCTTCCCGTCGTATTCGCTTGGATTGATCGTCGGCACAACGATACTGGTGCTGGTCATTACTACCATCGTCAGTTTTTTGCCCACGAAGAAGATCGCTTCGCTGAAACCGACCGACGCGCTGAAAGGAAAAATGACATGATCGCATTTCTTTGGAAAGGGATCGTGCGGGACCGGTCGCGCTCACTCTTCCCGGTGCTTATTGTGACAATAGGAGTGATGCTGACGGTATTCCTCCACGCATATATACACGGAGCGATCACGATGCTGATCCAGACCACGGCGCATTTTAATACGGGACATGTGCGCGTGATGACAAAGGCCTACGCAAAAGAAGCGGACCAGATCCCGAACGATCTTGCACTGCTCGGTACCGATACGCTCCTTTCCTCTCTGCAAAAACAGTTTCCGGAATTATCGTGGACTCCGCGCATCCGGTTCGGCGGATTGCTGGATGTTCCGGATAAAAACGGAGAGACCCGCGCACAGTCTCCGGTCTTCGGTTTTGCCGTTGACATGAAAAACGGGAACAGTCCGGAATGGAATATGCTCAATATTAAAAACTCCGTGATACGCGGTACTGTTCCGGCAAAGCGCGGAGATATTTTAATCGCCGACGGTCTGGCAACAGCGTTACAGATTGTTCCCGGAGAAACCATTACCTTGATCGGGTCAACAATGAACGGCAGCATGTCCGTAACCAACTTCACCATCGCTGGAACGGTCCGTTTCGGCGTCTCGGCGATGGATCGCGGTACCATCATTGCCGATCTTTCGGATATTCAGGCCGCCATGGATATGCAGAATGGTTCCGGCGAGATACTGGGATTTTTCCGCGACGACGTTTACCACATGGATCAGGCAGACCGGATAACGAAGGCATTCAACGCGCAACACGAACATTCTATCGATGAGTTTGTTCCTGTCATGGGAACGCTTCGCACACAAAGCGGCATGGCGGATTACCTTGACCTCATCGACGCATACAGCGGCGTCATCATCGGCATTTTCGTCTTTGCGATGTCTATCGTCTTGTGGAACACAGGACTGACCGGAAGTCTGAGACGGTACGGCGAGATTGGTGTCCGCATTGCGATCGGCGAAGAGAAAGGACATGTGTACCGGTCCATGCTTGTCGAATCGGTCTTCGTCGGCATCATTGGTTCTTCGTTCGGTACAATGTTTGGTTTAGCGATAGCATACTATGTTCAGGAACACGGCATCAACATCGGCGAAATGATGAAGAATAATTCTATGATGATGAGCAATGTAATCCGCGCACGCATTACATCGTTCACGTACATAATCGGTTTTCTTCCCGGACTGCTTGCAACGCTTCTGGGGACGGCAATTTCCGGCATCGGAATCTATAAACGGCAGACCGCACAATTGTTCAAGGAACTGGAAACGTAAAATATGAGAATGGGATTATTTTTTTCGTTGAAGAAAGGAATGCTTATGAGGCTTCGATTCTATTCTTTTTGTATTGCTGTTTCGTCGTTATCGCTTCAGGCGCAGATTGTCTCGGGGGATGACATCCTGGAAAAAGTAGACCGCGCTATGAACAGCAAAACAAGGATCGTCATGTCAACAATGGTCATCCATGGCAGGCGCGACATCCGCACGGTGCAGGCGCAATCGTGGCAGCGCGGAACAAGCGATGCCTACACGGAATATCTTGCACCGGCACGAGAGAAAGGAACAAAAATGCTGAAGCTGAACGACATGCTGTGGACCTATTCCCCTTCCACCGACAGAACGATCATGATCTCGCAGCACATGCTCCGGCAATCCGTGATGGGTTCAGACCTTTCCTATGAAGACATGATGGAAGATCCGCACTTGCCGAATCTGTATTCTGCCGTAACTTCACCGGATGATACCGTGAACGGAAGAGCATGCTGGGTGCTGGATCTGTCGGCAAAGAAGGAAGATATTGCGTATTATAGTAGAAAGGTGTGGGTCGATAAAGTTCGATACATCATCCTCAGAGAACATCTGTTCGCAAAGAGCGCGAAATTACTGAAGACGGTCGACATCACCGAAGTAATGAACGTTCAGAACCGCTGGGCGGTAAAGTCTGCCGTATATAAAGATGTACTGAAAGAAGGAAAAGGAACGGAATTTAATGTTTTGTCGATCAAATTCGATGATGTCCTTCCTGACCACATCTTTACGAAAGCGTCGCTGCGACGATAAAAATTTTAAAATAATGTGACATCTGAAAAATAGGTTGTCCATTGTCATTCTGAGCGAAGCGAAGAATCTTGTTCTTCTATTTGAGTTGAAAATTGAGATTCCTCGTCACGAAGTGACCCCCTTGGGGGAATGACATTGATGTGAGATTTTTCAGATGTCTCAAAATAACTATTGGAGATCAAAATCTTATGCTCAACTCTCTTGCGTTACAGCGCCCCCTTGTTTTTTTCGATCTCGAAACGACCGGCGTAAGCCTTACCAAAGATAAGATCGTCGAACTTTGCGCCATCAAGATCATGCCGGACAAATCACGCTCCATGCTGCTGCAGCGCTTCTATCCGGAAATGCCGATCCCTCCTTCGGCAACAGAGATCCATGGCATCACCGACGACATGGTAAAGAACGAGCCGACATTCCGCGAAAAAGCAAAAGAGGTTGCAGCATTCTTTTCCGGATCCGATCTGGCAGGATATAATATTGCAAAGTTCGATATTCCGTTGTTGGTGGAAGAATTTCTGCGCGCCGGTCTTGATGAAAATCCTTTTGAAAAAGTAAAGGTGATCGACTCGTTATCAATTTATTTTAAGAAAGAACCCCGCAATCTTGCGGCCGCATTAAAATTTTATGCAAACGAAGAAATCATCAACGCACACTCCGCTGAAGCGGATGTAGAAGCAACGATCAAAGTGTTGAACGGACAACTGGAAAAATATTCTGATCTCAACCCGACGGCCGAATCCCTTCATGAGTTTTCCGTTCAGGAAAACGATTACCTCGATTACGACAGAAAATTTTCGCGTGATAAAAAAGGGGAGATCGTGTTCATGTTTGGAAAAAACAAAGGCCTCCCTGTTGCAGAAAATCTCGGGATGGTTAAATGGATGCTCGATAAGGATTTTTCGGAACATACCAAGTTTGTCGCACGGAAGATTTTGAGCGGTGAAATTTTGTAAGGACCTCACTTAGAGAGGACGATGAACAAAAAGAAAATTACCGTTTAACATTTTTCGCCGCTTTGGCGAAAAATGCCAATGTTTTCCATTCTTATAAATAAGAGTCTGAAGTCTCTTCTTTCCTACAACTGATAAATTTTTCAAAAAAAACCGCGTAAAATCAGCGTAATTTGCGAAATCATTTGGCAGTATTTTTGCAAAAGTACCCCGTGTCTTTATAAAAACAGAATCTGGAGTCCTATATTATGTCAACAGTTAAACGAGAACTTGTCATTATTGACGGCAACGAAGCCGCGGCATATGTTGCGCACAAAACGAACGAAGTCATCGCGATCTACCCGATCACCCCTTCCTCCAACATGGGAGAATGGTGCGATCAATGGTCGTCCGAAGGAAAGAAGAATATCTGGGGAACGGTTCCCAGTGTTACAGAAATGCAAAGCGAAGGCGGAGCATCGGGAGCAGTGCACGGCGCATTGCAGACCGGTTCGCTCACAACAACATTCACCGCATCGCAGGGATTGCTACTGATGATCCCGAACATGTTCAAGATTGCCGGTGAACTCACCTCTACAGTGTTCCATGTTTCCGCACGGTCGATCGCGGCGCAGGGACTTTCGATCTTCGGCGATCACAGCGATGTGATGTCCGCCCGTTCCACCGGCTGGGGAATGTTATGCTCGCACAACGTGCAGGAAGTGATGGACTTTGCACTTATCTCTCAGGCGGCCACGCTTGAAGCACGCGTTCCGTTCATCCATTTCTTCGACGGGTTCCGCACTTCGCACGAAGTGATGAAGGTTGAAGAATTAGCAACCGATGATATTAAAGCGATGATGAACGACGAACTAATCTCGCAGCATCGGCAACGCGGTCTCACCCCGAACAAACCTGTTATGCGCGGCACCGCACAAAATCCCGACGTATACTTCCAGGCGCGCGAAACGGTGAATCCTTTCTATGAACGGTGTCCCGACATCGTACAAAAAACGATGGATCAATTTGCAAAGATCGTCGGCCGGCAATATCACCTGTTCGATTATTTCGGCGCACCGGATGCGGAACGCATCATCGTCATCATGGGTTCCGGTTCAGAGGCAGTTCACGAAACCGTTGAAGCATTGTTGGAAAAAGGAGAAAAGATCGGCGTCGTTAAAGTCCGGTTATTCCGTCCCTTCTCCATTCAACACTTCATCGATGCATTTCCGGCAACAACAAAATCGATCGCGGTGCTGGACAGGACAAAAGAACCGGGCGGCGCAGGCGAACCGATGTATCAGGATATCCTTACGGCTCTGCATGAATATTTTACCACCGACAGCGTGAAGTTCAAAAAATATCCCAAGGTTGTCGGCGGACGGTACGGACTGTCGTCGAAGGAATTCACTCCGGCAATGGTAAAAGCTGTCTACGAAGAACTTTTAAAAGAAAAACCGAAAAACCATTTTACTATCGGCATCAATGATGATCTG
>CAJBTU010000069.1 GCA_903958625.1 uncultured Ignavibacteriota bacterium
TGGCGGTGCTATCATCGGAGCAATGTTGGTCGGTACACCGGTTCGAATTCTCAAGAAACTGCTGCAGCATCTCGTCGGCTTGTTCAAAGGAGATCCGTACACCAAGGATGAATATCTGAACCTGCTCAAAACTATGTTCGAATTATTTCTGGTCGCCACGAAGGACGGTTTAATGAATGTGGAACCGCATATCGAAAAACCGGAGACCAGCGCCATCTTTGCGAAGAATCAATTCCTCATGAAGAATCATCATGCAATGGACTATCTCTGCGACACGCTGAAGCTGATGCTGAGCGGCGGAGTGCCGGCCCATGATCTTGAATCTATTTTGGATGCGGACCAGGAGACGATGGAAACCGAAGGTCATCAGGCGCCGGCCGTTTTGCAGGCCGCCAGCGATGCACTCCCCGGTTTGGGAATTGTGGCCGCTGTGCTCGGCATTATCGTTACGATGGGAAAGATCAACGGACCGCCGGAAGAAGTTGGTATGAGCGTTGCTGCCGCACTGGTCGGTACATTTATCGGGATTCTCCTGTGCTATGGTTTTGTCGGGCCAATGGCAACGCATATCGGAACGCTTCACCTGTCGGAACTTCGCTATCTGGAGTGCATCAAGGTCGCCCTCCTCTCCTATGCAAAAGGGAATGCGCCGATGATGGTGGTCGAATTCTCGCGGCGTGTTATCTTCACGGATTTCAGGCCGTCATTCAAAGAATTGGAAGATGCGCTCAAGAAGGTCAAATCAGGCGCAAAATAAAATGATGAATCAAAAAGACGCACCGATACGGATCGTAAAAAAGGTAAAGAAAGGCCATGCCGCACACCATGGCGGCGCATGGAAAGTTGCGTATGCCGATTTTGTGACGGCGATGATGGCCCTGTTTATCGTTCTATGGATCGTCGGGCAAAGCAAACAGGTGAAGGAATATGTTGCTGAATATTTCAAAGATCCTGGAGCGTTCATGGAGAATACAAAAGGAGGAGGTGCATTTGAAAAATCAGAGATGAGTGTCGGCGAACGGGTAACGGAAGAATTTTTGAAACGTCAGCAGAACCAGATGAAAGAGCTTGCGGATAAGATCCAGCAGGAAATGAGCAAGACCGAGAATCTGAAGGATCTGATGAAACAGATCAAGATGGAATTCACGAAAGAAGGATTGCGGATCGAATTGGTGGAGGAATCACAATCGTTCTTCTTCGATGTAGGAACGTCCCACCTGAAGAATGAAGCGGTCCTTATCTTAACATTGATCGCCAAAGAATTGGGCAAACTTCAGAATGATGTCGTCGTTGAAGGACATACGGATGCGCGGCCATACTTGGGCGGGAACGGATATACGAATTTCGAGCTCAGTGCCGAGCGCGCGAACAGCGCGCGCAGGATATTGATGGACACAGGGCTGAGAGGGAAACAAATTGTAGAAATACGCGGTTATGCAGATTCACGGTTACGGAATAAACTCAATCCACTAGATGACACAAACAGACGTATCAGTATTTTGGTGAAATATGATGAACAGTAAAAACAAACACACGATTCTTATTGTTGATGACGATGAAGCACAGGTAAATCTCGTCGATCAGATCCTTCAACAGGAATCTAAATATAAGGTGATCTCCACGACAAAACCGGAAGAAGCACTTCGTCTGGCGGAGATGTATTCTCCCACAATCATTATCTCGGATTATTTCATGCCGGGAATGAATGGTTTCCAGCTCTGCAAAAAAATCAAGGAGCATCCGATCTTGCGTGAGGGAATGTTCATTCTGCTGACATCGGCCACATCGGTGGAAGAGAAAGTTCAGGGACTGGAAAGCGGTGCGGACGAATTTATCTCAAAACCGGTGCACTTCAACGAACTGATCGCACGCGTGAACGCCTGTGCCCGCATCATCCAGCTGCAGCAGGATCTGAAGGCAAAGAAAGAGAAACTTGCCGAAATGAACGTCATTCTTGAAGATAGTTATAAAGGAATGCTCGATCTTTTGGCGGTCATTCTCGGCCTTCATGTTCCGAATGCCGCACAGCGCGCCGAAAAAGCGTCGCAGGTTGTGCAATGGTTCAGCGAAAAACTTTCTTTGGAAAAAGAGGAATCCCAGACCATCCAAAGTGCGGCCGTTCTGCATGAGATCGGTAAGATCAGCATCCTTGCGGATATGGCCAAAGTGGAGAATTCCACATTCGAGAATAAAGAGCGCGCCCATTATCCGCTGGCCGGCCAAATTTTACTGGCGAAAATACCGCGGCTGGAGGATGTTGCCACGCTCATTCGTCATCAGTTGGAAAATTTTGACGGCACCGGTTTTCCGGACAGATTGATGGGAAATGAAATTCCGTTCGGCTCACGGCTGCTGCGGGCGATCAATTTTGTGGAACATCTGGAATTTGAACCGACACAATACGATAAGATCATTGAAGCACTGCATAAAGCCCGCGGGATTATGCTTGATCCGATGATCGTCCAACTGTTCGAAGAGTTTCTTCTTGTTGCCGGACAAACGGATTGGATCGTCGGAAAGCGCTCCATTACAGTAGCAGATCTGGTTTCCGGATTGAAACTTGCATCCGATCTCAACACGGGCAGCGGAACAAAATTGCTTCCGAAAGAGACCGTCATGACGGAATTCCATATCAATCGGATATTATCACATCACCAGATCGATCCTATTCTTGGAAGCATTTTTGTCTATGAATAAAAGAATATTCCGTGTCCTGGAATGCACACCATGTTGTGATTGTTCAACATAGTGCTCGCAGAACGGTGTAATAAAAGACACGATCCAAAGAAAGATCAACGATGCCGTCATTTATTATGCCGGCATCGTTCGTCTTACAGCAATCAATCGGATCACCCGAAGGGAATTGAAAGTGCTTTAAAGCCTACATGGTAAAATGTTCGTTGTCCAGCATCGCCGGCAGGTGACACCTAAATAGTATTTTACGGACAGATCACGGTAAGTACCGGCAGAGAGAATCAGGAACGGAATTCACGATAATGGAACAAGGAACGGTGCAGTATAAGATACTTGTCATTGATGACGAAGAAGATTACCGTAATGTCATTACGATGGCGCTACAGTCAGCCGACTTCGAAATTATTAGTGCCACAAACGGATTGGATGGTTTGGCCGCGGCAAAGATCTATGCTCCCGATCTTATTCTCTGCGATGTGAACATGCCGAAGATGGACGGCCATACGCTGCTGAAGATGTTAAAGGAGGAATCAGAATTTGCCGGGATTCCGTTCATTTTTTTGACCGGGAACTCGGGGAAAAGCGATTTGCGGAAAGGGATGCAGCTTGGTGCAGATGATTACCTCACAAAACCGTTTACCACCGCTGAACTGATTACGGCAGTGGAGACGCGGTTAACGAAGAAAAAGAATCTGAAGAAATTTTATGAATCACAATTTGATGATATAAAAACAAACATTGTCCATACCCTCCCTCACGAATTTCGTACTCCGCTGAACGGTATCCTTGGCTTTTCACAGGTGCTGTACGAAGAAAGCGGATTGTCTGAGGATGAAGTGCAGAAGATCGGTGTCATGATCCATAAGTCCGGACAACGGCTGCATCGTCTGTTGGAGAATATGATCCTGTTCGGTCAAATGCAGCTATGGATTCACGATCAGGATAAAATTGACGAGATGCGGGGCGAATCCACTTTGCTGCTGGACATCGTTCAATCGGTTGCGGTAAAAAAATCCGCAGATCACGAGCGCCCCGATGCGGTTCGCGTTTCTCTTTCTGATTCACGCCTCCGCATCTCGTCGATCTTTCTCACAAAGATCATCGAAGAAATCGTCGATAATGGATTGAAGTTTTCCGAAGCCGGAGCGATCATTCACATTTCAAGTGAAGACAAAGGATCCCTTTTGCAGATCACGATAAGCGATGAAGGACGCGGAATGTCGGAAGAACAGATCAACAGGATTTCCGGATTCCAGCAGTTTGAACGCGGATATTATGAGCAGCAGGGTGCGGGCCTTGGTCTGGTGATCGCAAAGACACTCACTGAATTTCACGGCGGCAGTCTCTCTATCGTCAGCAAGGAAAACATTTCAACGATCATAAAAGTCACTTTGCCTAAAGTAAAGATTGAATCTTGACCTTCATCAATATTTTCTCACCGATCCAACGCAGATTGAATTCCATTGAGCACCGCGGACCCGGAAGCAGCGCAAATTTAAAAACGATACGAAAAAAAAGTCCCCCGAAATGATGCGAAGAACATCGTGATTCTCACGCTAGATTGCTGCTCTCGTTTGAACCGTATTTTTGTCAAAATATTCCATTCTTCGATAATTGTAGAGTTTCGCATTTGTCGAAAATCTTCCAAACGCTAAGGAATATCCCCAAATATCGTTGCACTTCCTCATAGAACTTACGAATTCCCGGTAAAGCCACGGTCATAAAATAATATTTTTATTTTGCCCGGACAGTAGTTAAGTGAGAATATCAATTTTCTCTCTTAAGGAAGATTTCGGGATTAATGTATATTTTCAATTCTTCCCTCAGTTCTATGCCTTCAACGAACTTGCCTTATTGTCAATATTAGTTAATGAAATGTCAAAAAACATTGACACCGAAATGCTTCGATGATGCCAATTTTCAATAACTACTGCACTTTTTCGTGGAATGATAATTGTAGTTAAACACGGAAAGCTGTAATTTACTGATTGAATGGTTCTATTCCTGGATGTTCATTTTAGCATATAATAGAGAGTCCAGTACCGTTCCAATTTCCTAAATAGTATCAATATCATGGCTCACATTTCACCTGAAAAATTAACGGAGGTATGTCGTTTACTAAAACAGGGGAATGAGGATGCGATGAGGCAATTATTTTTAGAGACTCAACCTAAAATATTCAATTATTTGCTTCGTTTTACGGGCAATCGGGAAGTAGCGGAAGACCTCACTCAGGAATCATTCATTAACTTCTGGCTATCGCTCTATAGAATAGAATCAGACCATTCATGCGTAGCTTATCTATTTACAATAGCCCGCCACCACGCACTCAATCACATCAAGCGGACGGTGAGAACCGTGCCGATTGACGAAGAACACCAGGTTTTTCTCAATGGAAAATGTGCCAACGCCGAAAATAGCGAAGTGTATTTGATCGATGATTATCAAAAGGCCATTGATAGTCTCCCTAAACGATGTAAGGAAACATTCCTGCTTAGCAGGTTCTCCGATCTTCAATACTCCGAAATAGCAGTTATCATGGGTGTTTCAGTGCAAACCGTTAAAAATCAGATGAATAAGGCCATTTCTCTGCTCCGGATTGACCTGAAAAAATATTCAGAATAATATTTATCGCCATCCATAGTACTATCACCCTCCGTTTGTGTCTTTATAATAACCATGAAAACTATGATGAACAAAAAAATGAAAAAGATTGAATATCAGTTTTTTATCAGGGTAATAAACAATGATGTTAGCCCGGACGAAAAAAAATATTTTGAAGATTGGTTGTTGCAGTCCACAAAGAACCGTAGTGATTATCGTTCTTTTGTAACTCTTTGGGAGGGTCTAACACCTCCGCAGAATATGCTGCCGCCCGATTCGCATGATCAATGGGAAAAAATATCGGCACACGTACACGCCGAAATGAACAAAACCAGGAATAGTGAAAAACATTTCCAGCCGGATCGATCCCCGAAACATGAACGTATGAACCCGCATAAAATTACCCGGTTCTTTTTTGAGCAGAGGTTCTTAAGCGCAGCCATAGTTGTCATCTTGCTTGCTTCCGGCTGGCTGGTATCCAATTTTGATCATCTGTTGAATCATAGCACGCCGGTTTCGGAGATTTCAATGCTCCAAAAGACGGTGGAGATCAAAACTCAAAATGGTGAAAAGAAATCCCTTATGCTCCGGGACGGATCGAGAATCCACTTAAATTCGTCCAGCAAACTAACCCTTCCCGATGATTTTGATGCCGCGGAACGCAGCATAGAAGTCGAAGGTGAAGCATATCTTTCCGTAACTCACAACAACAGCAAGCCTTTTAAAGTTAAATGCGGTAATACCGTGACGATCGTCCGTGGAACGGAGTTTAACATAAAGAATCGGGGGACAACGGTGAGCGTTGTAGTGGTGAAAGGGATTGTAGAAACCTATGACATAGCCTCTTCGAAAAAGATCAGATTGAAAAAAGGTGAAGCAGGATCTTATGATAATGTTAACGGATTGTCCGTGCCTAAGAAGGCGGATATTCGGTACGCCCTGGCGTGGAGGAATGATAAATTATCATTTTCGCATACATCATTGAAAGAAGTGATGGATGAGGTGGAACGGTATTACAATGTAAAAGTAGTTTTTGCGGAAGAGTCACTAAAAGAAAAAACCATAACCGGATATTTCAACACCGATTCTATGACCAATCTTCTCTCCATTATCAGCATCACATTAGACATCAGCATATCATATTCCAATGGTGTCGTCACCGTTAATGAGCGTCCGCAGCGCAACAAAACGATTAAAGGATGACAATTCGTTCGATACAGACATATTGGGTATGCATGGTTCTCTTCGCCAATGTCACCGTCGCATTTCAGGATCCCGGTGAGGCCGAAAAAACATATTTAGTGCCCGGCGAGGACAACGAAATTATTGTGGACTACGAAAAAAGCGGAGAAGTGGCGGGAGCATTAAAACACTCCGTGCTCATGTCATCCGTTTCGGTTCATTGTGTTAATCGGAAACTCTCCGAGGTCATACATGATATTTCCGTGAAGAACCGGATCAATTTTGTCTATGGGGACCGTTTGTTGAACATCTCCGGTATTTCCTTCGATGCGGTAAACCGGCCGCTGTTCACTATTCTTGATGACCTTCTCTCCGGCTGCGGCATCGGGTATTATGAATTCGAACCGGGCGGAATCCTGCTTGCCAGTCAAACAAAGATCGACGAAACCACCGGAGGCATTAAAGGGAATGTTAAAGCTGAAGGCCGGGAGAATATTGTCGGCGCGAATGTGCTGATTCAGGAATTACGAAATGGATGCACCACCGATATCGATGGGAACTATATTATTTGGAAACTGACTCCGGCAGAATACACTCTGGTGATATCCTATACGGGGTATGAAAAGGTCGTTCGTAAGGTCAGAGTTCGCGAGGGAGAGATCATTGAAATTGACGTTACGCTGAAAGTATCCTCATTTCAGATCGGCGGAATTGAAGTGCTCGGAACGCCGGAACTGCTTCCGGATGAGGTGGGAACAAAGACGAAAATATCAAGCGGTGAAATAGAACATTTTCAGGCATCGAGCCTAAAAGATGTGTTGGATCTTGTGCCGGGTGTGCAAAAAACAGAAAATCCGGGACTCGGAAAAACATCACAAGTTGCTCTGAGAGGGAACGAAAACGACTATGGGAGCGCATTCGGCACGCTTGTCGTAGTTGACGGAATGCCTGTATCCAATAATGCCAATCTCCAATTTCAACGCCCCGTCGGTGCTACGTTTGGTACATCAAACATCGGCGGCAGTGTCGATCTTCGCACGATACCGGCTGATAACATCGAGAATCTTGAAGTGATCACCGGATTGCCCTCCGTAAAATATGGCGATGTAACCTCTGGCGTGATCAATATGCGTACTAAAGCAGGCGTTTCACCGCATCGTATCAAAATAAAGAACAATCCGGATACCAGGGAAGCCAATGCCGAAGGAGGCTTAGTATTCGGCGAAGGGGCTCTCAGTTATAATTTCAATGCCGCGCAAAGCGAACGCGATGTGAGAGTGTCGGGGGATGAATACATGAGGTTAACAGGACAGACCGTGTATTCCCGGAAAATGTTTGATGAGGCGCTTCAGACCAATTATAAGTTGTCGCTCCAGCGCATTATGGACGATCAGGAACCCAGGGGTGATCTGCGGAAAACCAATAACTACAATCATAGTTATTCCGTCTCGGCATCAACATGGGGAAATTATAAATTCAACGAGGGAGTCTCCTCGTTGGATTATAATCTCTATACGACAATGCGCCGCGAAAATTCCATGAAGTCAAAATTGGTGACTGATTACGTCATCATCCCATCCGGCGATACGATCACAAGTTACATCGGCAAACTTGAGAACAAGGGAGTCGAATGGAATGTCGGCGGCCGCTTGGAATACAATAATGTTTTTTATACCGGCTCAGTCATCCACAAGGTGTTGTATGGAATTGAACCGCAATACAATGCGAATACCGGCGAAGGGGTTGTGTTTGATACGCTGCTGAGCTATTACGGTCAGGGATCCGGCAACCGGCCGTATTCATTCGATAATATCCCCGGACAATTGCTGCTCGGAATGTATTGCGAGGATAAGATTACGGGACATCTGTTCTTCGATTTCAACGTAATGTTTGGATTCCGGTATGAAATGTACAATCCAACAAAATTCAATCTGCCGGGTGTGTGGGGAGATGGCGACATCGTGCAATCCCGTCAGGGCTCGTTCTTTAATCCCCGGTTGAATGTGATGATCTATTTTTCAAAGAATAACCAGTTGCGTTTGAGTGCAGGTACATCGTCCAAATCGCCGCCGATGAGTACGCTGTACCCTCCGGAAGATGTGTTCCCATGGAGAAATCCCGTTGACGGAAAGAATTATTTTTTCCGGCAGGATCTGTGGCAGCCGAATTTAAAGGGATACCGTGAATCGATGTGTGAGGTATCGTATGATCAGCAGCTCTTTAATAAGATTGGAATGACCCTTTCCGGATATTATAAAATCAGGAATGGGTATCCCATTTCGAACGATGTTCCGGTGTTTGCCGAAGTTCTATCCGGGACCGCGTATAAGGCTTATTTCGTCAGCGAGTTTACACGGCTGTCGAACATCGGCAAAACGGAAACGAAAGGTTTGGAATTCAGTTTAAAATCATCGAGGATCGAACCATTAAATATGGTCTTCTCTGTGAATGGATCGTACCTGTTCATCAAAAATCCCGGAGTCGGAAGATATTTTTCCGCAACGTACGACGCAAGCAAAGGTCAATATCCCAATTACTCCCTCCGCACTTCGCAGGTCGATACAGTCATCGGGTGGACGTATCCCAGAAATGAAAAATGGAACGATCGTTTTCAATTGAATTATTCGGCGAAATACACTTTGCGGTCATTGGGTTTGTGGATCACCCTGCGCGCTGAGCAAGTAGTGTTCGAGCATTCACAGACGTACGATCAGGCACCGATAGATCCCGCAGTTGCCAATCCGACCGATGTTGCAAATTATCTTTTCAGCCGGGAGATCAAACTCAAACCTAATAAATGGCTATTTAGTTTTAACATGAGCAAATCTCTCTTTAAGGGGGCGGAAATATCATTCTATGTAAACAATTTCTTTAACGATTATGCCATCCGAAGGTACTATATCTCTCAGACACAAGAAGCTGATGAGAAACGGAATCCTGATCTGTTCTACGGAATTGAAATGAGTATGATCCTTGACAGAATTATTGAGTAGGGTAATTGTATGAGACCTTTCATGCTATTGATGATCGTTTCCGTATGTGCGGTATTGATCAGCTGCAATGAACCGCAGCCGGTAACAACGGAAGGGAATGCGTCATTGAAACTGATTGTCCTTGGAGATACATCGCTTAATAATTCCAATATGTCGTATGTTCCCTTGAAAAATGCCAAAGTGATCCTTTCTTCGGAATACGGCGTAACGATAAAATACACCGATGCTGAGGGGATACTTAATCTGAATGGCATCGCCTCTTCAACATACAGTTTCTCTGCTCGGCTCATCCATCCGACCTATCCATATATTTTGCTCGTTGGAACGCTAAAAGACAAGGAAATTATTTCCGGCAACGTGTATACGGATACCATCAAGGCTGTCCAGGTGGCAAACACAGGTATTGCAATTAACGAGATCTATGCGTCCGGTCCGGTGAACAATATTTATTTTTTCTACGATCAATTTGTTGAACTGTATAATTACAGCGATGAGATACGGTATTTGGACGGAATGATTGTCATGCGCATGTCGGGGAATACTGAAAACGGCGGCAAAGGTCCAGGTGCCGACGAGGGAAATGACGGTGATATCGACGGCGTGACGTATATCTTTAAGTTCCCAGGAAAACCGGGCGAAAAAAATTGTCCGTTCTATCCTAAGACTTTCAAAGTACTCGCTGGTACTGGCATTAATCATAAAAATATTGTTTCAACAAGCATCGATCTGTCTCACGCCGACTGGGAATTCTATAACCAATATTCGGTTTCCGATTTTAACAATCCCGATGTCCCCAATCTTATAAACATGAGGTCCGACAAGACCTCGGATTTTCTGATTAATCTGATCTCGGATATAGTTGTGGTGGCTTCGGGAGTGGATTCGGTATGGCAGGACGGTATAGATATTTCCACGGTGATTGATGGTGTCCAGTATAAATCCAGCACAACAAGCAGTAAAACACTCGACATCAGAGTTGATAAAAGTTTTATGCTGAGTCCGTCCAGATACAGCGGTGAATCAATGCAGCGGAGGGAACCCGGCGGCGATTCCAACGACGGAATTTCCGATTGGGAGATCATTCATGTTCCTACTCCGGGCAGTCAGTAATTGCTGTCTGCAAGCGTGTATAGGGCATACGGTACGCGTCGAACAATTATAAGATAATAATACAACGTTCGAAAAATAATCAACGAACATACGCTGCACTTTAACTGAAGCACATTTGATGGCTGTTTGTACGTTATCATCCGAGGCAAATAATTTGATGAGCAGATTGTCAAAAATAATTATTACGATGATCATGTTTTCTCTGAACCTCTTCTCGCAGTTCAGCCGAACCGATGGAATGGGTAGCCTGAGTTTTTCAATTGTCGATAAGGACCTTTCTTTGTCGCCGTACGATTTCGGCGGCAATCCTGCCGGACTGTATCACGATGAAAAGGAATCCATTCTGAAGATGGGGGCGTATGGCGGCAATGACTGGGGAAAGTATCGCCGGAAATATGATGCTGAAGGGACGATGAATGCCGGAGCATCATTCCGGGAGGTAAAAACTTTGGGTGAACACGGTACGTTTTTAGGATCGACATCGTACAATTACGAGAACAGACGGAACTATTATCGTTCGCTGAAGAAAGACATGTATACCGGTGAATCATTCTTCTTTACAGACACAACGGCCGCAGATTTTCGATATATGGGCCCCAACGTTGCTTTAACATACAGCTTGGAACTCGCAGACAACATTTGTGCCGGCGTAACTGTTTCCTATCAGCTGCTGGAAGGGCTGAAAAAGCAATTTTCATTTGCAAAATCTATTTACCGCAACACAGAATTACAGGCAGGGCTTACCTACGCTCCGTTCGAAAGGGTAATGATTGGCGGATCGGTTGAATATTTCGATTCGCAGGAATCAATTGAAGCGAGCGATGTCAATCTGCTTGATGTTGAGCTCTATTATTTCAGGGGAGACAATCTCTTTGTGAGCAAAAGATCATCAAGCATGACGGGAAATATTAAAAAGAAAGGAATCGCGTTCGGTTCTCAGTTATTCTGGGATAACGGGGATGATATTTCGGTTGGAATTCAGGCAAACTATATGCCGTCTGATTCAAAACTTTTAAAACCATTTTCCTCATCTGCTCAAACATTTGATGAGGTGGAAGACAGTTATGCCGCATTCGAATTTTCCGATGTTCAGTTGAAATCCCAATATAAATGCAGCGACGATCTTTTGCTGGGCATTTTCGGCGGGTACGATCATGAATACAGTTGGTCCAAAATATCCTTAAAGAATCTATTGATCTGGGAATGGGATGTAACGAAATATCGCTTCGGCGCAGGCAGCAGTTATCAGCTGAATAGTTCTCTGCTGGCGGGATTTGAATATGAGATTGCTTCAGCCAATGCCGATTCATCAAAATACATCGATAACAAAATCGTAAACCGCACATCGGTTGACCATACCATACGAGTCGGTGCCGAATACAAGGTCAGCGACGATATCTTCCTGCGCGCGGGATTTAACTATGGTTTCATGGATCACGATCTTGTTTACGGGGGAGATCGATGTACGGTCAAAAAAATTACCTGGGGTGCCGGATTTCCCGTCACCGAGGCGATCAGTGTCGATGCTCAGCTTCAGTATCGCGTCATTTCTCCCGAATCACCGGCGAACATTATCAGAACCTATATTAACGGAATTATTTCGATTCAATTGGCACCGCTTTAATAAACCATTCATTCATCAAGAGGAGGCAAAACATGAACTCAAAACGTACCGCAATTATTATTTTCGTTTTCCTTTTTGTGTCAGTTCTCGCAGCACAAACGTGGAATCAGGTCGCGAAACCAACGCTTGTATCGGTTTCAGGTTCTTTTTTCCTGAATGCAAA
>CAJBTU010000070.1 GCA_903958625.1 uncultured Ignavibacteriota bacterium
AGGTGTTATTCCGTTTAATGCACAATATTATGTATCAACGGGAGGAACTTATCCGGCGGATTAAAAGAAGTAACAGCGATCGTTTCCAATTGTCGCATCATACCCACGCATACTTCTCAGGATACTAAAAATAAGATTACCCGACCTGATTGGATCACGTTGAACGGCGGGAATGTTGTAGCCGGGGGAATATTGGAGAATCGTTTTCTTGGCATCGTTAAAGATCAGAAAAATACGCCTCAGCGGTTGAACATTGAGAATATTCCGGGTATGGGATCCGTTGCGGTACGTTGGATCGTTGAAGGCGGAAATTCGTTTACGGTGACGGTCGATTCCGAAAAAGGCGGTAAGGCAGTCCGAAATTCAAAATAGTATTGCTCTTCCATTATCACGCCCCATATTAAGAGAAGGTGACATCTGAAGAATTATTTGTCCTTTGTCATTCCGAACGAAGCCCCGAAGGGGCGTAGTGAGGAATCTCGATCTTGTTATTGAAGCTAAAAAAAGATTTCTCTCCTGACAAACAACCTCGGGATCGAAATGACATTGATGAGGTTTTTCAGATGTTTCAGAAGTTAAATTGAACGCTAATATTTATCACCAAATACCAGTAATCTAACAACCAACAAGAGGTCACAATGAAAAAAATATTTCTATTCCTCACTATTATCTCTGGAATAATATTTGCCCAGAACGAATCTCGTCTGCTTCGATTTCCCGCTACCTATGGAGACAAGATTGTTTTCACGTATGCAGGAGATCTTTATACAGTATCTTCAAACGGTGGTACTGCTCGGAAACTAACGAGCGATATCGGCATGGAACTGTTTCCGCATTTTTCTCCGGACGGAAAGAATATAGCCTTTACCGGACAGTACGATGGGAATACGGAAGTCTATATGATTCCTTCCGAAGGTGGCACACCAAAACGATTGACGTATACTGCTACGCTTGATCGCGATGATGTCTCGGACCGAATGGGCCCAAACAATATCGTGATGTCATGGAAAGATAATGCTACAATAGTTTATCGGTCGCGCAGGATTGAATTCAACGATTGGAAGGGACAATTGTTCACTGCCTCAATCGATGGAGGTGTTCCGGAGCAGCTCCCGCTGCCTCGCGGCGGATGGAATTCATTCTCTCCGGACGGAAAAAAATTCGCTTACAATCGCATCTTCCGTGAATTCCGTACATGGAAACGGTACCGCGGCGGACAGGCAGATGATATCTGGATATATGACTTTGCTACAAAAAAGATTGAAAATGTAACAAACGATCCGGCACAGGATATTTTCCCCATGTGGACAGGTAATAAGATATTTTTTATTTCCGACAGGGATGGCAGGGATAAGAACAAACGGTTGAATCTCTATTCATACAATCTGGACACAAAGGAAACAAAACAGCATACGTTCTTTTCAGAGTTCGACGTAAAATTCCCCTCGCTCGGAAACAATGCTATTGTTTTTGAAAATGGGGGCTACATTATCCGGTTTGATCTGGCAACGGAAAAAGAATCAAAGATTAGTATCCAGATCAATGACGATGGTGAGTCGGGCCGTGGCGGAATTATTGAGTTAAGCAAAAATGTAACGAATTACGATATTTCTCCCGATGGAAATCGCGCATTGCTTGGCGCACGCGGCGAGATATTTACTGTACCGGCAAAATACGGCAATACGAGAAATCTTACCAATACATCTGGTGTTCATGAGCGCAATTCCAAATGGTCACCGGACGGCAAATGGATATCTTATGTTTCCGATGTTACCGGTGAGGATGAAATATGGATGCGCCCGCAGGATGGTCTTGGAGAACCGGTTCAGATCACCATAAATTCGAACAATTATAAATATCAGCCCCTCTGGTCGCCGGACGGAAAGAAACTTCTCTGGGCAGATAGGGCGCAACGGCTTCAGTATGTCGACGTTGAATCAAAAACAATTACAGTGATCACAGAGTCGAAGGTCTTCGAATTTAGCGACTATGCCTGGTCACCGGATTCAAAGTGGATAACTTTTGCGAATCCAGAAGCAGAAGTAATGACGAAGATCAAATTATATTCGCTTGAATCAAAACAAATGATCGATGTGACTGATGGATGGTACGATTCGGGCAGTCCAATGTTCAGTTCGGATGGTAAGTTTCTCTTCTTTGTTTCCAGTCGCTCATTCAGTCCTACGTATGGACAGACGGAATGGAATCACATTTATCAGGATATGACAAAGATCTATTTTGTTGCGCTGTCAAAAGAAACGAAATCTCCGTTTGAACCAAAGAGTGATGAGGTGAAGGTAAAAGAAGAGGAAAAGAAATCTGATGCAAAGACAAAGACGGACGACAAGAAAAAGGATGAACCGAAGGCAGTGACGGTAAAGGTTGATCCGGATGGACTGCAGCAGCGTATCTCTGTCCTTCCGGTCTCTGCTTCGAATTATCGCGGCATCGGAAATGTCGGCGACAAAGTCTATTACATTCGGCAGGGAAGTAAAGATGCCAAATCAAAAATGTTTCTGTATGAACTGGACAAACAGAAAGAGACCGAACTAGGTGATGTGAACGGATACGAAATATCATCCGATAATAAGAAAATGATTGTTGAACAGGATGGTGCGTATGGGATCATAGATATTCCTTCCGGCAAAATCGAAATGAAGGATAAACTTAACCTTTCCGACATGAAAATGAATCTGAACAAACGGGAAGAGTGGTCTCAGATCTTCAATGAATCGTGGCGTCAAATGCGCGATTTTTTCTGGACTCCGAACATGCATGGTGTTGATTGGAAAAAAATGAAGGGAAATTATTCGCAGCTTCTTCCGTATGTAAATCATCGTGTTGACCTCACGTATGTGATCGGCGAAATGATCTCCGAACTCAACATCGGCCATTCGTATGTCGGCGGCGGCGATTACCCGAAGGCAGAACGGATAAAACTCGGTTTACTGGGAGCTGCCATTGACCGCGATCCATCAACAAAATATTATCGGATCACAAAAATACTGAAAGGGCAGAATTGGGAACCGAACCTGCGTTCGCCGTTGACTGAGATTGGTGTTGATGTAAAAGAAGGGGATTACATCATAGCGGTGAATGGCAAACCGACAAATACGATGAATGACATCTTTGAATCACTAGTTGGGACAGTAGGGAAACAAGTAAAGTTAAAAGTGAATTCATTAGCGAAAGAATCTGGAAGCCATGAAACGACAGTCGTTCCCACAAGCAACGAAGCTCCTCTGTATTATTACAATTGGGTGCAGAAGAATATCGAAACAGTGGACAAGGCTTCAGGCGGAAAGATCGGATATATTCATATCCCCGACATGGGGGCGAACGGTCTAAATGAATTTGCTAAATATTTTTATCCTCAACTGCGCAAAGAAGGGCTCATTATTGACGATCGCGGCAACGGCGGCGGCAATGTTTCTCCAATGATCACAGAGCGATTAAGCCGTCAACTGGCGATGATTGGATATTCGAGGAACGGCACTCCCGGCACAAATCCCGGTGAAATGCATCTCGGTCCCAAAGTTCTTCTGATGGATGAATTTTCTGCTTCGGATGGAGATATTTTCCCGTATCGTTTCCGGAAATATAATCTTGGAAAGCTCATCGGCAAACGTACGTGGGGTGGGGTTGTGGGTATTCGCGGTTCTCTTCCGTTCGTGGACGGTGGATTCATGAATCGCCCGGAATTTTCGCGTTATGATAATGATGGTAAGAGTTGGATTATGGAAGGATATGGCGTTGATCCCGATATTATCGTAGACAACGACCCGGCCAAGGAATTCGAAGGAACGGATGAACAGTTACAGAAAGCAATCGATGTGATTAAAGCCGACATGAAAAACTTCAAAGAGAAGATATCGGTTCCACCTCCGTTCCCGGATAAGAGCAAATAGGAAATATGATGGACTCCTCATTTCCATAGGACTCCATCATTTTAGAGAACATAAGTCCCTAAAGGATTCTTCCTTTAGGGACTTTTCTTTTCTTCTGTCCGAAGCAATTATTTGCTATATTCAATGATATGAATGAATATTTATCAATAGCAGATATTCGTACCGATTATAAAAAGGGAATACTCGACGAACACGATGTGGATAATAATCCATTTGCTCAGTTCGATAAATGGTTCAAAGAAGCAGTTAAGTCCGAAATTCCGGAAGTGAATGCCATGACCATGGCGACCGCAAATAAACAGGGGCGCCCGTCTGCAAGAATGGTACTGTTGAAACAGTTTGACGAAAACGGTTTTGTATTTTTTTCAAATTATGAAAGTGCAAAGGCGAAAGATCTTGATGTAAATCCGCAGGCAGCATTGCTGCTCTTTTGGGAACCGCTCGAACGTCAGGTCCGTATATCCGGAACAGTAGAAAAAATTTCAGCAGCTCAGTCATTTGAATATTTCCGTACAAGGCCGATCGATTCGCAATTAGGAGCGTGGGCTTCGCAGCAAAGTAGTGAGATATCTGCTCGATC
>CAJBTU010000071.1 GCA_903958625.1 uncultured Ignavibacteriota bacterium
CCCTCATGAAACTGCAGATCTTTTTTACCAAAAAATATCTTCTCCTGCGTCTTCTTTTTGTTCAAAGTGCCGGATATGCGATCCTTTTGTTTTTGATCGCCGGCGACGAACTATTCGATTTTCCGCATACCGTTTTTGGTCAGATGGAGACACCGGTCAATTGGGCCGAGATCTATATTGAATCAGGATATATTCTGGTGCTGGCAATATTCTCTTTGATGTTCACCTGGTATCTGATCCGGCGGCTGAAATTCTTTGACGGATTGATACCAATCTGCTCGTTCTGTAAAAAGATCCGTGAAAACAATGACTGGATCTCCCTGGAAGAGTATGTAATGAATCATTCCGAAGCAATGCTGTCGCATGGATTGTGTCCGGAATGCAGGGAACTGCATTATCCAAAGCTCATTAAGAAATGAACGGGATGCCAGCATTCTCTATTTAGGGCGAGCAACAAAAGCCTTGTTCTTACTTCCTCAGCGTCAGTGTTGAGACTCAATGAATAATTTCTATTTCTTTCTTGCACTCATAATGAGTCTATTGTAGATTGATTCCCACGCCATGAATTCCTTAAAGATCATACCGGCAACACCGGACGACATTCCTGCGCTTCTTGCGTTTATGGAGCGTTTCTATGCCATCGATCATTACGATTTTCAGTTCGAGCGGACGAAGAATGCACTGCATGATTTCATTGCCGACGAACGTCTCGGCCGGATCTGGATGATCTCCGTTGATCATTTGCCGATCGGATATATTATTTTAGCGTATAATTTTTGTTTCGAATTCGGCGGACGGAATGCATTTATCGATGAACTCTATCTTGAAAAGGAACATCGCGGCAAAGGGATCGGAAGAAAAGTTGTTGAGTATGTTATCGAAGAAGCAAAAAAAATGAATATTGCGGCGCTTCATCTGGAAGTGGAGCATCAAAATATTACGGCGGCCGAGTTGTACCGCAAATTCGGCTTTACAGACCATCATCGCATCCTGATGACGCGAATGTTAACCGACAATGTCATAAATACAAAAAAGGAGTAACCATGTTCATCGGACATTTTGCCGTAGCTTTTGCCGCCAAAAAAGCGGCTCCGAAAACCTCGCTGGCAACATTAATTGCGGCGTCACAGCTGGTCGATCTTCTTTGGCCGTTGTTTTTGATGTTCGGATGGGAGCATGCGCGGATAGAGATCGGCAATACGGTTGTTACGCCGCTCGATTTTTACGATTACCCCATCACGCACAGCCTCGCCGGTGCGCTGGGCTGGTCGTTACTGTTCGGAGGAGTGTATTATCTCCGGAAAAAAATGCCGCGAGAAGCGGTCATTGCCGGCCTTGTTGTTTTCAGTCACTGGCTGCTCGATCTGATCACGCACCGGCCCGATCTTCCGCTGATAAACAATGAATCGATGAAATTCGGTCTGGGTCTGTGGAACAATTTTGCCGGAACGGTCATTGTTGAATTCGGATTATTCGCCATCGGCATATATCTCTATTACAGTGCAACGTCGGCAAAGAACAAAACGGGAACGTATGCTCTTGTCTCTCTTCTCGCTCTTCTGGTGATCATTCATCTCGGCAATCTGTTCGGCCCGCCTCCGCCGGATGTGACGATGATCGCCGCTGCCGGGAACGCCATGTGGCTCTTTGTCGTATGGGGATGGTGGATCGATAAAAACCGAAATGCAAAATCAATGATCAACTGAATTATACAATATTGGAAAAAATAAAAAATCATCAGCCGTGTTCAAAGAATTCAGTTACTCCAAAAAAAAGGAATACCTCCAATGGATAACAGAAGCAAAGACTGATGAACCGCGAAAAAAACGTCTGGAAACAACTGTTGAATGGATATCGGAGGGGAAAGTCCGAAACCGAAAATACCTCAAAAAATAAATAAATATATTTTCTCTTCCCCGCTTGACTTTTTCTGCCCCAAATTGTACACTCGCCGTAGAGAAGGGGCCGTCCTATTCTCTCATGTTTGCATAATAACTTTTACCTCATACGTGCATCATCACAAGCGCACCGCGGTCCCGCACCAAACATTGTTGTAGCCGTCTCTCTAACATAAAAGGAGGGTATGAGCATGAGACAAAAGTCTTGGTTCGCCGCGCTTCATCCGCAAACAGACCACCACTGGGGAATAATTCTTGCCGGCGGGAATGGAACACGTCTTTTACAATTCATCAAGGCACGGTTCGGCGAGTACCGTCCGAAGCAATATTGCGCGCTGATCGGGAATAGGTCGATGCTTCGTCATACCATTGACCGGGTCTCATATCTCTTTGCCGCCGATCATCTGCTGACAACGGTCAGCGCTCAGCATCTTACCTGGGCGTTTGACGATCTTCACGACCGGAGACCGGGAACGGTAATCATTCAGCCGTTCAATCGAGAAACGGGACCGGGGATCCTTCTTCCGCTCCTTCATGTACACCAGGCAGATCCGAACGCCGTTGTTACACTATTTCCCGCCGACCATTTTATTCTGCAGGAGGAACGATACCGGACGTTTGTTGCCAGGGCGATCGAATACGTTTCGAATCACCGCGACCAGATTGTTACACTCGGCATTATTCCGACCTCACTGCAGCATGGATACGGATGGATAGAAAAAGGGGAACCATCACAGGCGGAAGATGTTTATACCGTAAAAAAATTCTGGGAAAAACCCGATGCTCAGCTGATGCACTACCTGCATGAAAAGAAATGTTTGTGGAATACCATGATCCTTGTCGGAACATCGCAGAATTTTTTGAATCTAATGGAAGAACATATGAACGAAGTCTTTGCCCCGTCACAGCGCATCACGCGTTCCATCGGAACGACCTTTGAATCCGATGTGACGGAAGATGTCTTTCGATCGATCCCTTCGGCCAACTTCTCCCGCAGAGTTCTGGAGCGGATCCCGGAGAAACTGCGAGTATTGCAGATGGAGGGAGTCTATTGGAACGACTGGGGAGACGAAGCGCGCGTACGGACCGACATTGATTTTCTGGAACATCAGGACCACGTATTTGCGGAGGATGAAATCACCATAAAGATGGAGTGACATCTGAAAAATAGTTTGTCCATTGTCATTCTGGAATGACATTGATGTGAGATTTTTCAGATGTCTCATGGAATAATTTCCAGAAAAAAGATCATTGTGTTACCGTGACAACGAACGATTTTTTTATTGCCGGACGTTCCGTTCGTCCAGCCCCATCCACAGAAGTCTGCGACCCTGCAATTTCCTGTTGGCTTATCTCAATTCCATTCTCTAACTTTACACATTTAGAGCATAAAAACATTTGTTATCCCGTGAAAGGAATTCCCTATGCCGACGATGGAAGAACGCAAATTGATGATCCAAAAGATCAAATCGCTGCCGGGCATTCTCGATGCAACGGTTGACGGATTAAGCGATGTGCAATTGGATACGCCGTATCGCGACGGCGGATGGACCGTGAGGCAGGTGGTGCATCATTTGTGCGACTCGCACATGAATGCGTTCCTGCGCTTCAAATGGATGCTGAACGAAGATAATCCGAAGATCAAAACGTACGACCAGGACAAATGGGCGGCATCACCCGAATATTCGCTTCCGGTTTTGGAAGCGCTCCATCTTCTCCGCGGCCTGCATGAACGGTGGTCGCAGATGCTGGATGTTGTCGATGAACAGGGATGGAACCGCACCGCCGATCATCCGGAGAACGGTATTGTGACAATGGATAGAATGCTGCAGATCTATTCCAATCACGGCGAGAAGCATTGCGGACAGATCCTGGCGCTCCGCGATCGAATGGACTGGTGAACAGATCGTACTGAATCCGGAACGCCGGATCTGCGGAACAATATCATTCCAGAATTTATCAACCACCGGTCTTCAAAAAGGAAAGAAAGTATGAAAAGAATCCTCGTTGTTGTCGTATTACTGGCCGTTCTGTTTGGCTGCACATCGCGCGAAAGCGCACTCCGGTCTGAGCAACGGATCGTTTTTTTCGGCGACTCGATCACCGAACAGGGAGTTAAGCCGGGCGGATATGTCACGATCATTCGGGATTCGCTTGCCGCAATGGGTTATCGGCATGAGGTCATCGGCGCAGGAATAAGCGGAAACAAAATAACCGACCTCCTCTCCCGCGCGGAGAAAGATGTGCTAACGAAAAAACCGTCGATCGTTTTCATCTATATCGGCATTAATGATGTGTGGCATTTTGAGTTTGCATCACGCGGACTGAGCGGCACCACGAAAGAGAAATTTGAAGAAGGGTTGAAGAAACTGATCGATAGAATACAATCGGCCGGTGCGAAAGTGATCCTCTGCACACCCAGTGTTATCGGTGAAAAGAATGACGGTTCAAATAAGTATGATGCCATGCTCGATGCCTACAGCGCCGTCTCACGGCAGGTAGCGCAGGAAACAGGATTGGCGCTCTGCGATCTGCGAAAGGCATTCACCGAATATCTTCGGATCAACAATCCTGCTAACGCGGAGAAGGATATTCTTACCACCGACGGAGTGCATTTGAATGATGCCGGCAACCGTTTCGTTGCAGAGAAGATGATGATCGCGTTGGACGGACAGGGATTATTCTTTCCCCAAAAATAATTTTACAAGCTTCCGGTCTTTCTTCAATTCACCGAACATCTGTTTCGGGTATTCTCCGTTCTCTGCGAATTTCAACGGCATTACGGCGAAAGGATGTTCTACCATAAACGGTTCGTTGTTTTTTCCTCATATTTTTGGGATATTATCGAACGATTCAATAACAGATGCGTTCGTTTTCGCACAAAAAGAACAGAAATAGAAAAATTATGTCGGAAAATCAGCACACAGATCTGTCGTTCTTAAAGATCGACCGCGATGCTCCCCGTGATACGAACGGCGGTTCTTCCAAAAAAGTTATTCTCTACTCCATCTCCGGCGTTGTCATTGCGGCGATCATACTCTTCTATGCCCTCGCCTCCAGACCGTCAGCGGAAGCAGTTGAAATCGGCACTGTTGTATTGACCACATCGGGTCAGGAAAGCGCGGTGCTGACGGCCAGCGGATATATTGTTGCGCAGCGTAAAGCTGCCGTTGCTTCGAAAGGGACGGGTCGGCTTGAATATCTCGGCGTGATCGAAGGGGACCGTGTAATAACCGGTCAGATCATCGGGCGGCTGGAGAACAGGGATGTTGAAGCGGCGCTCGGACAGGTGAAAGCAAATCTTACCGTAGCAAAAGCCGGATTGGAAAGCGTGAAAGCGGAAATGGAAGAGGCAACGTCAAATTTTGAACGTCAAAAAACATTGTTCGCGCAGAATTCTATTTCCCGGGCGGAATATGACGGAGCGAATGCGCGGTATAAACGGTCTGTTGCCGCCGTTGCATCGGCCGAAGCATCGATCAAATATGCCGAAGCGAATGTGCGGGCATCGGAAGTGCAGCTTGAATACACGCTCATCCGCGCGCCGTTCGACGGCGTTGTGATGACGAAGAACGCCAACGTCGGCGAAGTTATTTCTCCATTCGGCGCAGCGGCCGGATCGCGCGGAGCCATTGTCACCGTAGCCGATATGACCTCGCTGGAAGTTGAAGCCGATGTGTCGGAATCCAACATTGAAAAGATAAAAGAAGGAATGTCCTGCGAGATCACGCTTGACGCGTATCCCGACCGGCGGTATTCCGGTTTTGTGAACAAGATCGTTCCAACGGCGGACCGGGCAAAAGCAACCGTGCTGACAAAGGTGCGGTTCAAAGACCGCGACGAACGGGTGCTTCCGGAGATGCGCGCAAAAGTGAATTTCCTGAAAGAGGGGAAACCGCAGGATGAGAAAAATTCGGCTCCAAAAATTTCGGTGCCCGCATCAGCCATCACCGTTCGCAACGGACAGAAAGTGGTTTTTGTTCTCCACGGTGAAACGGTAACAGAGACCGCGGTAACGCTCGGCGATGTTATGGGTAACCGTATAGAGATAAAAAAAGGTGTCGTTCCCGGAGAGAAGGTTGTTCTCCGTCCATCCCAACAGATTGCAACCGGCGCAAAAATATCAACTGAAACTAAATGACCGCCCACTTCTCAATGAAACGCCTTCTTCTTCTCCTTGCGCTTTGTGCCTCAAGCGCAGCAGCGGAGAAAGGTCTGAAGCAGGAAAATTTTTTCACCGCCCCACGATCAACGGCGGCGGGAATTCTTTTTTCCGATCAGTTGACGAACGGATTATTTCTGGCAACCAATTCAGGGATCGCTCTTCTTTCGAATATGCCCGGCAGTTCGCTCTATTATACAGTTTCGCCGGATGGGTATTTTATCGGCTTCAAAGAAGTGCAGGCAAACGGATTGCAAACACCCATACTCTACGATCCGGTGAAGAATATTAAAAAACCCCTGCATAATGCTTCTTCGCGGATCGGCCAGATCAGTTTTGCACGGGACGGATCTATGGGATTTACGGTTGAAAATGATCTTATCGTGATTTCCGGAGGAGAAGAAAAGAAATATTCTTTGGGAACATATTCCAATATTGCACCGATCTCTCCGGACGGAAAATTTGTTGTCTATAATAATGATGCCGATCAATTGTGGATGATGGATCTTACAACGCTGGAGAGAACGCGCATAACGGATCACAACGGCAGTTACGCTCTGCCGCAATGGTCGCCCGACGGTTCGCAGATTCTCTACTCGCGACTCAACGGAACGATGTTTGTTTACTCTCGTACGTCTCGATCCACTTCGATTCTTGGTGAAGGGGAATCACCAACGTGGATCGATGATTCTCTTATCGTGTTCACACAAAAAAGAATAGAAGAGCAGAGATGTGTCTCTGCCGATCTTATTTGCATCAATAGTGACGGTACGCGAAGAAAGCAATTGACTTCTACGGTCGATGAATTTGAAGTTGATCCCAGTTATGATCCGCGCACTCATTCCATTCTCTTTGCCGATGTAAAACGGGGAGGAACATTTTCACGTTCATTGTTGAATGGTAACGAACTGAGCAGTGAACGCGAATTGCTGTCGTACGATAATGCGGTCATGCAAAAGACGGTCATGACAAAATCAGCAATACCGGTATCACCGGAAACCGCTGCTGCCGCATATTTTGAAATGCCCTACGTGCATCAGGTGTGGGACACGCCGGATTGGTATAATGGCAGTTCCGCATGCGGAGCAACATCATCCATCATGGTGATCGCATATTATAACCTTGTTCCGCAATGGAATGTTTGGTGTTCCGCTTCCGGAACGTCGCCGGGTCATTATAGTCCATACGGAAATTTTGTCTGCGAAATATACAATTACCGCGAGTTCTCCTATGCCTATACGGCGAGCGATCCGAACGGTAAGGCATCGTACGGCGGCTATGGTTTCATGTGGACGGGAAGCTACAGTCCGTATTCACGCATGGTGGATTATTACGGCAATCACGGATTGAGCGCAGTGCGGTATGACTCCAATGCAACATTCTTTGAAACGGTGATCGCTAATGTTGATTCGGGATATCCGTTCACCATCTGCAACGGATTGACGACAGCAGGGCATATTATTGTTATTAACGGATATGATGTGAATAACAGAACGGTCATCGTCAACGATCCATATGGAAATAAAAATACCGGCATATATCCAAGCCTGAACGGCAAAGGGGTGAAGTATGATTGGGTCGGGTATAACAACGGCTATAAGAATCTGAACAGGATCTACTGGGGCGTGAGCGTACGGTACAACAAAATATCACAGGCCGATTCCGTTGTTGACGATGCCCATCTCAACAAAGGTTTCTATTTGCACACTTCTTCTCCGTCATCAGTAACGAAGTGGTTCGATAAAAAAAGCGGCGGCTATTACAACGGTCATTTCTGGTGGACACGGACAAAAATGAGCGATACATGTTTTGCAAAGTGGACACCGACGCTTGACAAAGACGGAGTGTATGAAGTGTCGGCATATATTCCATACAGCGATGCCACAAATGTAAAATATATCGTCTCTGCGAACGATAGTCTGTTTACCGTAATGATCGATCAAAAGAAGATCAAAAATGATTGGGTCTCTCTTGGCACATTTCCCTTTCGTAAGGGACAGAGCGGTTATGTCCGTCTTGGAGACGGCAGCGATACGACAAAACAGGGGATTATTTTTGATGCGGTAAAATGGAATTACCGCGGCGCACTGCCGACATCGGTCGCCGTAAGCAATGCGCTTCCGGAAACATTTGCGCTTGAACAAAATTATCCCAATCCATTCAATCCTTCCACCGTGATTGAATACCGCTTGCCGGTCCGGACAGCCGTGTCGCTGAAAGTTTATGATGTGTTGGGGAAAGAAACGGCCGACCTGATCAACGAGGAACAAAATGCCGGAGAGCACCGTTTTTATTTTTCAATGCTGCACGGTGAAATACCGAGCGGCGTCTATTTCTATACACTGCGTGCCGGAGAGTTCTCCGATACGAAACGAATGATCATTTTAAAATGAAACATCTGAAAAACCTCACATCATTGTCATTTCGATCCCGACGTTGTTTGTCGGGAGAGAAATCTCGTTTTTAGCTTCAATAGCTAGATCGAGATTCCTCGCTTGCCCCTTTGGGGCTTCGTTCGGTCTACGACTCGTCTACGACCCGTAGGGTAGAGAATGACACAGGACAAACAATTTTTCAGATGTCTCTTAAAATAATATTCCTTCATCCAACAATACTATTCTCTTATGGCAACTCTTGTAGAAGTTAAAAATGTTACCAAAGTGTATCACCGCGATACGCTGGAAATTCCCGTTCTTCAGAATATTTCGCTGGAAGTTCCCGAAGGGGAGTTTCTTGCATTAATGGGGCCGTCCGGTTCCGGCAAGACGACCTTGCTCAATCTTATCTCGGGCATCGACCAGCCGACGAGCGGCGCAATCGTTATTGCGGGAACAGACATATCCCGGCTGAATGAATCCGCGCTGGCAAAATGGCGGTCGCGGAATATCGGATTTGTATTTCAGTTTTACAACCTTCTTCCCGTGCTCACGGCATTCGAAAATGTCGAACTGCCGCTGCTGCTCACGAATCTAACAAAGAAAGAACGAAAAGAGCGCGTTGAAATGGTGCTGAAAGTTGTCGGTCTTGACGACCGGATGGAGCATTATCCGAAGCAGCTCTCCGGCGGACAGCAGCAGCGCGTAGCCATCGCACGCGCCGTGGTGACCGATCCGACGGTGCTGATCGGCGATGAACCGACCGGAGATCTCGACAGGAAATCGGCGGAAGAGATTCTGACGCTGCTGGAACGTTTGAATAAGGAATTCAAGAAAACGATCATAATGGTTACGCACGATCCTCATGCCGCTCAAAGCGCACGCATCATCCGGCATTTGGATAAGGGCGAATTGACCGCCAATTGATCCCTTGGGTTCGATACTTTTTTTGAAAAATAAAGAACAACGTTATGAATGTATTGAAGCTTATCTATAAAAATTTTCTCCGTCATAAATTACGGAGCCTGCTGACCATGCTTGGTATTGCGATCGCCGTACTCGCATTCGGCCTTCTGCGCACGGTGGTGACATCGTGGTCGTACGGAGTGGAAGCATCGTCGGCGAACAGACTGATAACACGGCACGCCGTCTCATTCATCTTTCCGCTGCCGTATTCGTACCGAAGTCAGATTGAAGCGGTTCCCGGCGTAACAAAGGTATCGTTCGCGAACTGGTTCCAGGGAACATTCAAGGATCAGAGTTTCGAAAATTTCTTTCCGCGTGTTGCCGTGGATCCCGAAACGATCTTTGATGTGTATACGGAATATACCGTTCCGCAGGAACAATTGGCAAACTTCAAGAAGCAGCGGAACTCGTGCATTGTCGGTAAAAAACTTGTGGAAAAATACGGTTTCAAAATCGGCGACATCATCAACGTTACCGGAGATATTTATCCCGGGGAATGGGAATTTGTCGTTGCAGGTGTCTATGCCGGCAAGGATAAATCGGCGGATGAAACACAGCTGTTCTTTCAATGGGAGTATCTTAATGAGCGGAGCCGGCAAGTCGCTTCATGGGCTACCGATCATGTAGGATGGTATATCATTCAGATCGGAAATATGAACGAGGCACCGGCGGTCTCGGAAGCGGTCGATGCTATTTTCGCCAATTCCGCCGCCAAGACAAAGACGGAAACGGAAAAAGCATTCCAGCAAAGTTTCGTTTCTCTCTCCGGTGCGATCATAACATCGCTTGAACTGGTGTCGTACGTTATCATCGGTATCATTTTAATGGTGCTGGCAAATACTATCATCATGTCAGCACGGGAACGTATCCGTGAATATGCGGTCTTAAAGACCCTGGGCTTTACGTCATTCCACATTGTCGGGTTGATCGCGGGAGAATCGCTCTTCATTTCTATGATCGGCGGAGTCGTCGGTCTGCTGTTGACCTTTCCCGTCTGCCAGGGATTCGGAGCGCAATTCTCAACACTCTTTCCGGTGTTCAAGGTTGCCGTTTCAACAATGGTCATGGCGTTGTCATTTGCCGTTCTTGTCGGAGTGGTTGCGGCGATCTTCCCGGCATACCGTTCTGCGCGGATGACCATCGTCGACGGATTACGGCAGATCGGCTGATTAATTATTTTTTAAACATACAGTAAATTATTTATGAAGATCCCCTTTTCGTACAATATCCGAAATCTTTGGACCCGGCGGTTAACAACGGCGCTGACCGTTACCGGTATTGCGCTTGTTGTCTTTGTGTTTGCCGCTGTTCTGATGCTAGCGCAGGGGGTCGAAGACACGATGGTGGCAACAGGTTCAAATGATAATGTCATCATTCTGCGCAAAGGTTCATCCGGCGAGATGCTCAGCGCAATCAGCCGGGAACAGATCGGAATCATTTCAACTTTTTCCGAAATCGCCGTGACGAACGACGGTAAACCGTTCGGCACTTCGGACGTTGTTACGATCATCAATTTGCGGAAGAAACAAACGAATGATATGGGAAACATTACGGTGCGCGGAGTTTCACCGGGTGCATTTTCTCTCCGTTCTCAGGTTTCGATACAAGAAGGACGATGGTTCCGGCAGGGTTCAATGGAGATCGTCATCGGAAACAAGATCCACGATCAATTTGAGAATATCGATATCGGACAGCAGGTACAGATCGGATCAAAGCTGTGGACGGTCGTCGGGGTCGCGGAAGCAGGAAAAACCGGATTTGCTTCGGAAATATGGGCAGATGCCGACAACATTATGCAGGAATTCGGCCGCACGGCAACATTCTCTTCGTACACATTCAAACTGAAAAATATCAACGATTATGAAACGATCAAAACAAAACTGGAGACCGAACAGCGCCTGCAGGATCTGGAAGTGAAACGGGAACAGCAGTTTTACCTTGAACAATCGGCAGGAATGGCCGTATTCATTAAAGCGCTCGGACTGGTCATCACCATTATCTTCAGCTTCGGTGCAATGATCGGCGCAATGATAACGATGTACGCCGCCGTGGCAAACCGGACGGTGGAGATCGGTACGCTGCGTGCACTCGGTTTTCAGCGCCGCAGCATTCTCACCGCGTTCCTGATCGAAGCTTTGGCTTTATCATTCGTCGGCGGAGTGATCGGATTGATCCTTGCGTCATTCATGCAGTTCGTTTCGTTCTCAACGACAAATTTCGGCACATTCTCGGAACTCGCATTTGGATTTTCGTTGTCACTTCGTATCGTAGGATCGACACTTCTCTTCTCACTGATCATGGGGGTCTTCGGCGGATTTTTGCCGGCGGTTCGTGCGTCGCGCATGAACATCATCAACGCATTGAGGGCATCATAATATGGGAACAAAAATAGTTGTGAATAATAACGGAAGCTTTCGTCTTGAAGGGGAAGATATTGAGATCGTTGATATGAACGGAAACCGATACAACCTGAACGGTCGGACACGGATCTCGCTCTGCCGATGCGGACTGAGCAAAACGAAACCGTTCTGCGATGCAGCGCACAAAAGCGGCGGCTTTCAATCCGTGTGCGAGGCGTACGAACTTCCGCCCCTCACGCCGAAACAATAAGTTCATCAAAGATGGAAGCTGTGTCCATGAGTCGCCGCGTTGACGGCAACAGACATCGAGGAGACGTTTATGAAACAGTGTATTGCCATTCTCTTTTTTTCGGCGGCGGTTTTCTCCCAGCCCAATGACCGCACCCTTGAGGTCAAAGGAACCGGGACTTATACAACCATGCCCGATCTCGGCGTGCTGACAATCGATGCTGCGGTGATCAATCCGAAATTTGCCGAGGCAGTGAAACTGCTGAACCAAAAGACCGAACAGCTTGTAGCACAGCTGCAAATGATCGGATTCAAAAAGGAAGAGATCAAAACGGCTGATTTTAGCGTGTCCAAGAATATCGTTTGGGAAAACAATTCCAATATTGACAAAGGATATGCCGCCCGCCAAACGATCACGGTGGAATTTCCAAACAACAAAGAAAAGATCGCTTCAATCATTACTTCATTCATGGGAAGCGAGAACGACGTCCGCTTCTCTTTCCATTTCACCGTATCCGATGAAAAAGCGAAACAGGTGAAGAATGAATTATTAAACCGCGCCGTGAAAGATGCGCAATCGAGTGCCGAGATACTGGCAGCGGCCGCGCAGCAAAAGGTCGGCACCGTGAAGCGTATTCTGTATGGAACAATGACGCAAACTCCGGTCTATCAGACGGCAATGCTCAAACGCGGTATGGCAGATTCTGATCAGGCATCCGGTTTCGATGTGAAAGAAATGTCGTTTTCGGATGAAGTAACGATCGTCTGGAATCTGAAATAACGATACAATAAGCGGCGCCCCATTTTTTCGGTGATTCTACACGCGATAACGACACACTAAATGTTCCTCTTTCGAGGAACAGAGGACGATCCCCAATGAACATTCTCGTGACCGGCGGCAGCGGATCTGTCGGAAAATACATCGTCGATGAACTGCTGGCACATTCGCATTCCGTTGGCGTTCTGGATCTTAATCCCCCCAAACAGAAGAATGTTGTCTTTCACAGAACGGACATGCTTATTCTTCAGGATGTTGAGCGGGCGATGAAAGGATACGATGCCGTTGTCCACACCGCAGGAATCCCTCATCCGCTGAACGATCCCGCTGAACGCGTTTTCCATGTGAATGTAAACGGAACTTTCAACGTGCTTGAATCTGCCGCACGGAACGGCATTAAAAAAGTTGTGTTTACATCGAGCGAATCGACCCTCGGTTTTGCCTTTATGGTAAACCGGATGGTGCCGGAATACATTCCGATCGACGAACTCCATCCTCTGCGACCGCAGGATCCTTATGGACTGAGCAAAGTGATCGGCGAGCAGATATGCAGGACATACTCTGCCAAATACGGGATCCGTACGGTCTGTCTGCGTGAACCGTGGATCTGGGTTCCCGAACAGGAGCAGCTACCATTCTACGCAACACTGGTGAACGAATACCGCAATTGGCATAAGAATCTCTGGACGTACGTTCATGTGTATGATGTTGCGCGTGCGCACCGGTTAGCGCTCGAACATAATCTGGAGAATCTTCACGAGATATTTTTTATCACTGCGCGGGAGAATTGGACGGGAAAAGAATCCAAAGAGCTGCTGTTGCAATTCTATCCGGAAGCGCAAAAGTTCGCCGATAATTATTCGGGTGCTTCCGCGATCATCTCGCATGAAAAAGCAAAACGGCTGCTGGGGTACGAACCCCAATATTCCGCGAACGATCTGCTGAAAAAACAATGAGCTATCGCCTATCGACAGCGGCTTTTTTCTTTGTTCTTTCCTCTGCATTTGCGCAAACGGGATTTCATTCACGCTCACCCTTTTTGCCCGATTCAAACACCGCGGCGCTTCGGTTTGAACGGAATGTCAATACCTATCTATGGAACGCCGATGCCGCATACCGGTACAATGATTCCGCTCAGTTCGTTGCTCTCAGTGAAAAATTTACGTCATCGTTCATCCGGAGTCAGTTCAGTTCCTTTCGCGACGAGCAGAATATTTCGCTCAGCGCATCAAAGAAGATCTCGGAACCTTTTTCTCTCGCCATTGAGTCGCAGTCATTCGTTCTTTCGGACAAGCAAACACTCGGAAGCAGCAATGCCGGAATTCATTCCGGCGTCATGGGAATAACGTACCGGCCCGAGCGGAACATTTCCATTACTCCGCTTCTCGGAATGCGGTATGACAAACAACAGCGGGAAACCGATGACGGACCAAACTACCGTCTGTATGCAAACGCAGATTCGCTTGACATTGGCGGCTACCGTGCGGAAGTATCGGGGCATCTCAATCAAAGCGATCTTGGCAGACGGTATTTCAAGAACGACAGCGCCGGAGTGAATATTGCCACTCGATTTGCCCAAGGGTCCACGGACAGCATCCGTGTGCACTGGATGCACAATCAAAGCGATTTTTATATTGCCGCAGCCGATACGGTAAAAAGTGTGTTCGGCGTTTCGTCCAACATCCGGTCACGAATTGAACAATTGTACGGAGTTGAAAATATTCTCGCCTACGACGTGGGTGAAGGGTTTGGCACCGAATTTACCGTGAACGTTGAATCCCGAACGATCAAAAATGCATTCCGTTATAATGTGCTGAGCGATCCGTCATCCGTATCGTTTAATACGGCGGTGAAGGAATTCAATATTGAGGGAGGAATGAAACTCAACTATGCGGCGCCGTCGACGCTTGCTTCGCTCGGATTTCGCATCGCGGAACGCGACGAAAAACATCTCCTCGAAAAATTCGCCGGTATGGATAACACCGTTCAGGAGAACCGTTCCCGACAAGAATCGAGGCTGGACAATACGGCATTCCGCACAATGATCAGTGTGAATGTGTTCAGCGATATCTCGTCGGCCGATCAATTGTCATTCTTAAGTTCCGCCAGTATCCTCCGGTACGATACTCCCGATTCGGTCAATACCGATGACCGGGACGAGTTGTTGATCAATCTCTCGCTGAAAGAAACGCATCGTTTCAGTTCGGTCTTTTCCGCCTCGCTCACGGCGGAAGTCACGATCGCGCATCTTGTCTATCTTTTACGGGATAAAAGCGCCAATAATAACCGGAACAGGATCTTCCGGCTGACTCCCGATATGACGTATCGTCCGTCGGAGAACTTCCGAATGTTCAATGCTTTTGAAGTGCTTGCCAACTACACGGTATTCGATTTTGAATCGCTGATCCCCACGGTAAAAAGTTATTCGTACCGGCAGGTTGCATTTCTTGATTCAACCTCGTATGATATGACGAAACGGGTCGGTGTGGACATCGTGGCCAATGTTCGGATATTCGAACGCGGCGAGCTTCACTGGCAGGAGTTTTCCGAGCGGCCGCTGCAGCGGATCGAGGAGGTAACATTTTCGCCGCAGATCCGTTACTCATGGCAGGAGCGCCTGACATTTGCCTTCGGATTCCGGTCATTTGCGCAGAAGAAATTCAGATATGTAAATAATGTCCGCCAGTTCGAGAGCACATTTCTCAGTGCCGGGCCAACGACAAGTATTGCCATACATCTTTCACCATTCTCACAGATCGAGATACGGGGATGGAAAGAGTTCCAGCATCAAAGCGGCGGAAGAGTGCAGGAATATTCCAACATGTCCATGAATGTGCGGTATTATTTTTAACACGAACAATCTTTCACCATCATGCCGTCGATAGTGCGGACCTTGTCGAACGGAAATCACGAATGTTTGAACATACGTTGAACGAACAATGAAAGAACAAGATCAGATCTACAAACTTTCCATTCCCAGCAGCCGCAAGAATATCAATCTTGTGGAGGAATTCTTCCGCACGATGAACGATAAATTTCAGCTGCCGGAAGAAAAACTGCACGCGCTGCTTGTTTCGGTGACAGAAGCGGTGAATAACGGCGTTATTCACGGCAACAAAAATGACGAATCAAAATATGTAATGCTGAGCTGTTCCATGAAAGGGAAGACACTGACGGTAAAAGTGAAGGATGAAGGGGATGGATTTATACCCGATGCTGTTGCAAATCCGCTGAAGGAGGAGAATCTGCTGAACACCGGAGGCCGCGGCGTATTCCTGATGAAGGCATTCATGCAGTCCGTGAAGTACAACAGAAAGGGAAACGAGGTAACATTGGTGATGAAGCTGTAGGATTGTATAGTATGATATTTGTCAAAATAAAAACGCCCCGCTAAGATCTGCGGGGCGTTTCGTTTACCAAGCCATCATCTGCTCTTATAACTTCACTTTATCCATATTCACTTTTACGTCATCTGCAGATTTTTTCAGCGCAGCTGTTTCTTCCGCCGACAATTTGATCTCAAAGATCTGTTCCATTCCGTTGCGTCCGAGTTTTACCGGCACGCCGACAACGGTGTCCTTGATTCCGTATTCGCCATTCAGCATCACGGCGCAGGGAAGGATCCGCTTTTTATCTTTTACGATCGATTCGACCATCTGCACGGCAGCGGATGAAGGAGCATAGAATGCGCTTCCGGTCTTCAGATAGTTGACGATCTCGATGCCGCCGTTCTGTGCCCGTTTTACAATGGCATCGATCTTCTCTTGGCTCATCAATTCCGTCAACGGAATACCGGCAACGGATGTATAGCGCGGCAGCGGAACCATCGAATCTCCGTGTCCGCCCAGGATCAACGCCGTAACATCTTCAACGGAAACGCCGAGTTCCATGGCGATGAACGAGCGGTAGCGTGCGGTGTCCAGCACGCCGGCCATTCCGATCACGCGTTCGCGCGGGAATCCGGATACTTTTTGTGCAACATAGACCATCACATCCAGCGGATTGGAGACGACGATAAGGATCGCTTTCGGCGATTTTGCACAGACCTGTTCGGTCACGGATTTGATAATGCCGGCATTCGTGTTCAACAGATCATCGCGGCTCATTCCCGGTTTGCGCGGAATTCCTGCGGTGATCACGACGATAGCAGAATCTGCTGTTGCATCGTAGGTGTTCGTGCCGGTGACCATCGTGTCGAATCCCTCAACCGGTGCGGATTCGTACATATCAAGTCCTTTTCCCTGTGGAACGCCTTCAACGATATCCACCAAGACGACTTCATTGGCCAGTTCTTTTTCGGCAATGCGCTGTGCGGCGGTTGCGCCGACGTTGCCGGCTCCGATAACGGTAATTTTCATATTGTTCTCCTTTGATGAAATTGAAAGAAGCATGATTGGACAATGCCTTGGACTGTTCCGATAACCGTTGCCGCTTTCGGGCATTCCGTACAACGGAACATTTCAACGTGCTCAGCATGACCGGTGTTTATTGTTTGAAAAACCTTTGAGTAAATAAAAAAGCGTCCACCAAAGGCGGACGCTTCATCGAACATTATCATTGTCTGTAAAACTTACTGGGCAAGAATGATAGAGACTGCCTGACGTGTTTTACTGATCATATGGAATTTCACGCGTCCTGTTTTCAATGCAAACAAGGTATCGTCTCCGCCGCGTCCGACATTATCGCCCGGATGGAATTTTGTTCCGCGTTGACGTACCAGGATCTCTCCCGCGCTGACCAATTCGCCGCCGAAACGCTTTACACCAAGACGCTGCGCATTACTGTCGCGTCCGTTCTTAGTACTTCCGGCCCCTTTTTTATGTGCCATTGTTCAAACTCCTCTAAAACGTAAACTTAATTGATTGACGTGATTTCGATCTGTGTGTATTGCTGACGGTGTCCGCGTTTTACGCGATAGCCTTTACGGCGTTTCTTCTTGAACACGATCACTTTATCGTCTTTGCTGTGTGCAAGCACTTTTGCTTCAACCGAAGCGCCTATGACAACCGGATTTCCGACCGTGACGGTCTTTTCATCCGCACGAAGCAGCACTTTATCAAACGTTACGACACTGTCGATAGCATTGTCGAGTTTCGATACATAGAGCTTTTCCGACGGATTCACTCTGTATTGCTGTCCTGCAATTTCCACTACTGCGTACATTGTATAACTTCCTTCCATTAGAACTGTGACTCTGTTTTTCAATTTGGACTACAATAATACAAAAAAAGAGGGATCAAGTCAACGAAAAACTGTATGGTCGTTATATGTTTTTCGACCGGCGCTGAACGGGTTTTTCCCGTTTTGTAAATTCCGTGAATACTGTTATTTTACATTCATGATCAACGATTCTATCCTGTCCCAATATCATGCAATCATCGTTACGTTGAACAAAGGCGATATGCTGTTTCAGTATGGCGACGTTGCGTCAGCGTTCTTCATCGTCCGGTCCGGGCGGATCAAAATGTCCAATTACAGTGACGATGGACGTGAATTTGTTCAGGGATATTTCACCGATGGACAGAGTTTTGGCGAACCGCCTTTTTTTTCAAAAGGGAATTATCCCGCTTCTGCCATTGCCATGGAAAAAAGCGATGTATGGAAAATTCCGTACGATGATTTCATAATGCTGCTGAAGAACAACTTTGATATTCATCTTGAACTGATGCAGACGCTGTGTAATCGCCTGGTCTATAAATCCACAATGCTTTCCGAGCTCGCCATTGAGGAAGCGGAACACCGCTTGCTCACCCTGATACGGTATCTTGTTGAACACGAATCCCACCGGTCCGACAAACCGGTAAAGATTGCCTTTACCCGTCAACAACTGGCCGATATGACGGGATTGCGTGTAGAAACCGTGATCCGCTCCATCAAATCCTTAGAACAGAAACGGCAGCTTGAAATTGATCTTGACGGCAAGATCATCTGGAAACAGCTTTCGAAGTAATCCTGAGCAAAACACACCTCAATCGTTACCATCCGGCAGAAACAGACCAAAAGTATCAGCGATGTTTTCTGTGCATCACCATGAGCGCAGAATATTTCCACGTTATGATGTAAGTCATAAACTCCTCCCAACGCTATTCGGCTATATTGTTCCCACAATTACCGCGCTTACACCAGGTAACATAGGAGCAGATCATGATCAATTCAAACATTCAGACACAAACCCTTAAAGAAATCGTCACGGATAATTTTCAGGCGGCCGCCGTATTCGAAAAATTTTCGCTCGACTTTTGCTGCCATGGAGGAAAGACGATTGAACAAGCGTGCAAAGAAAAAGGGATCGACGCTATTGTGCTGCTGAACGAACTATCATCTGTTGCCTCTGCAGCAAACAACGACAAGCCGCGATTTGCCGAATGGGAACCCGATATTCTGGCCGCATATATTGTAGAGCATCATCATGCATACGTACGGAAGATGATACCGATTATTTACACACACACGCAAAAAGTCGCCACCGTGCATGGAATGAATCATCCCGAAGTGATCGAGATCGCCCGGCATTTTGAAACGGTTGCGGTAGAGATGCATCAGCATATGGGAAAAGAAGAACAATTGCTCTTCCCTTACATCACACTGCTGCACGAAGGGAAGAAGAAGAATACCGGAGTAGAAACTCCTCCGTTCGGCACCGTGCAGAATCCCATCCGCATGATGGAAGCAGAACACCAGAATGCCGGCGATGAAATGTATACGGTCCGCGCACTGAGCAACGGGTACACTCCTCCGGATGATGCGTGCACAACATACCGAGTCTGTTTTCAGGAACTGCAGGATTTTGAACGCGATCTTCACGAACACATTCATTTAGAAAACAACATTCTTTTCCCGGCAGCAGTACTGATGGAGAAAGAATTGTCCGCAAAGAACCGGAATTGACGGTCGGTGATCCATTGACCGACATGCATTTTGCATCCTTACGTTGACGTATCTATGGCTGATAAATATTCACTGAAAGTACCGGATATAGAATTTTGGAAGAATCTTGTTCCCTGCCAGATCGGCTGCCCTATTCATACGGATGCCGGACGGTATGTGCAGCAAATTGGAGAAGGAAAATACAAAGAAGCATATCTCACCGCCCGTTCCCCCAACCCATTTGCCAGTGTGTGCGGACGCGTCTGCGCCGCTCCGTGTGAAGACTGGTGCCGCCGGGGAAAGATCGATGCCCCCGTTTCCATCCGTGCATTGAAACGGTTCGTCACGGATAAATACGGGATAGAGTCCCTCGAACCCGATACGGTGAACGCCTTATTGAACGGCGAATCCGATGCCGGAAATAAATGGCGCTGGCATCTGCCGATGCAGAACGAAAAAAAGAAAAGTCTTGCCGGCAGTAAAAAAATTGCCGTGATCGGTTCCGGGCCGACGGGTGTATCATGCGCACACGATCTGGCTTTGATGGGCTACAGCGTAACGATCTTTGAGGCGACATCGGTTGGCGGAGGAATGCTTCGTCATGGAATACCGGAATACCGGCTTCCTCGAACATTGATCGACAAAGAAATCGATAAAGTAAAATCACTAGGCGTTGAGATACGGTATAACACGCCGCTGACGGAAACATTCGGTCTTAAAGAATTGAAGAAACAAGGATTCGATTCTGTCTTCATCTCAGTTGGCACACAAAAAGGACGCGACATAAACATTGAAGGATCGAATCTTGACGGAGTTGTTAAAGCCATTGATTACCTGCTGAATGTGAACAACGGTTACCGGGTACATCTTGGAAAGAAAGTCTTGGTGATCGGCGGCGGATTTGTGGCATTCGATGCCGCCCGCTCCGCACTGCGCACCATGCCGGAATCGGATACAACGATCCATGAAGCGGTCGATGCAGCGCGCGTAGCACGGCGATCGGGTGCGGAGGAAGTACATATTGCAAGTCTCGAATCGTTTGCCGAAATGCCGGTACTTCGTTCCGTACAGGGTTACGAAGAATTCGAAGAGGCCAAACGCGAAGGGGTGGTCTTCCATCCGCAGCGCGGTCCGAAAAAATTCATCGGCGAGAACGGTAAGCTGCGAGGGGTTGAATTCGTCGGTGTTACGCGGACGTACGATGAGAACGGAAAATTCAATCCTGTCTTTGATGAATCGCAGACGGAACGGTTTGATGTCGATACGGTGATCCTTGCGATCGGTCAAAAAACAGATCTTTCGTTCATCGCCTCCGCCGATAATGTCGAAATATCTCCTGCCGGCTTCCTGAAGATCAATCCCGAAACACTGGAAACAACCGCACCGGGAATCTTTGCCGGGGGCGACGCGGCATTCGGACCACGCAACATTATTGAATCGGTTGCCAACGGAAAAAAAGCAGCCCTTTCCATCGATGAATTTTTGAATGGTAAATCTGCGTCAGCGTCGTTCGATCTTTCCATAGAAAAAATTCCTACGAAAAGATTCACCCGTCCCGAGGATTTCGAACAATTCACGCGTGAAGCGCCGCCGACAATCGACTTGAACCGCCGCACCGGAATTTCGGAAGTGGAAGTTGGTTATACGGAAGAACAGGCGAAACGGCAGGCAGAGCGCTGCCTCTCCTGTCATGTGCAGACCATCTATGATGCCGACAAATGCGTGATGTGCAACCGGTGCGTGGATGTTTGCCCGGAATATTGTCTGAAACTTGTTCCGCTGGCCGATCTGGAGATTGACGCCGGAATGAAAACGCAGCTGCTGGAGCATTACAATGTCGATCCGTTTTCACAGGCTACGGCGATGATCAAAGATGACGAGACATGCATCCGCTGCGGATTGTGCGCCGTGCGGTGTCCGACCGATGCAATGACGATGGAACTCTTCTATTACGAAGAGCATGGATAATGTGAACTGAGACATTTTTACAAATCATGAAACAACGGTTACGTCAACGAGGGAAAAGTTTATGAACGAATCAGATTCTGCTCAATCACCGAAAGAAACGGAAAAGGACAAGAACTCACGCCGCGCATTTCTGCAAAAAATCGGCGTTGGCAGCGTTCTGCTGGGGGCAGGTGCAACCGGATTTCAATCGGTGCGGGCTCTTATTCCGGATATTCTTTATGAAGCATCCGAGCGGTTCAAGATTGGGCATCCCGCACAGATATCCGAAGGGGTGACATTCATAGAAGACAGACGATTGTATGTCTTTAAGGAAGGAAAAACTTTTTATGCAATTTCGGGGGCCTGCACGCACCTTGGCTGCACCGTGAAGTACACCAAATTGAATCAGCCAAAAGATATTGAAGTAGACGGACTGAAGAAGAAGATCAATTTTGAATTCCATTGTCCGTGCCACGGGTCGAAGTTCTATGCGGACGGCACCAACTTTGCGGGACCCGCACCGCGTCCGCTGCGATGGTATAAATTGGAACAATCCCCCGACGACGGTCAGCTGATCGTGGATCTGGGCGAAGAAGTTGAACAAAATTTTCGATTGACGGTATAAACGGTCTTTAACACGGAGCGGACAATGCAATTCGCAGAACAAGCAAAGAAGATCTATAACAAACTGGTCTGGACATGGAATCCGGGAAGCGAAAAAGAATCCGGCGACGCCATCGTAAAGAATATTCTGCTTCACTGGTTCCCGAACAAGATCTCGAAAGGGAGCTTGTCCTGGAACTATTCATTCTATCTCGGCACCGTTTCCTTCGTTCTTTTTTCTATCCTCACCGTTACCGGAATGATCCTAATGTTTCTCTACGTGCCGTCGGTAGAACGCGCATACAGCTCCGTTAAGGATATTGAATTTGTCGTTGCGTTCGGATGGCTGTTGCGTTCTGTGCACCGGATATCGGCTCACCTGATGGTTGCTGTAGTATTCCTTCATATGGTGCGAGTATTTCTGACCGGTGCGTATAAAAACGGTACGTCGATCGGTTCCAATCGTCCGGTCAACTGGATCGTCGGGATCGTTCTGCTCCTTTCAACATTGCTGCTCTCATTTACCGGATACCTGCTGCCGTGGGATCAGCTGGCATATTGGGCGATCACTGTGGGAACGAATATCGCCAGTTCAGCTCCGGTCGTTGGTGAAAAAATCCGGTTCTTTCTTCTCGGGGGCAACACCATTAATCAGAACGCGCTCATACGGTTCTATGTATTGCATGTATTTTTTCTGCCGGTGCTCGTATTGTTCCTCTTTTTGTATCACATGTGGCGCATCCGTAAGGACGGCGGACTGGCAATTGCCGATCATGAATCCTTAAATCAAAAACCGGAAAAGGCGCTTCCCGTAAAGTCTAAAACATATTCTTTGCTCGGCATTACCAACGGAACAAGCGTGCACGTTCAGACCACCATGGTGAACGAAGAGGAGAATACTGTTTCATCGGCGCCGCATCTTATCCGCCGCCTTTGGCTGGTAACG
>CAJBTU010000072.1 GCA_903958625.1 uncultured Ignavibacteriota bacterium
ATGATGTCGTGAAGAGTGTGAACGTGTACGGCGAACTTCACCGGTACATTCCCGCTCTTGCGCATTGGCTCGGTTTCCGTGTCGGCGAGACTGTAGTGAACCACCGTCCGCGCAGATATGGTAAAACAAAATTCGGCATGGCCCGTTACTCAAGGGGATTTTTGGATCTTCTGACCGTGGTCTTTACAACACGCTACTTCACCCGCCCGCTTCATCTTTTTGGCGGTTGGGGAATATTGTCGTCCCTCGCAGGGATCGGCATCAGCGCCTGGCTCACCTATGAAAAATTCTTCAATAACCAGCCGCTCAGCAACCGGCCGCTCTTTATTGTTGCGCTGATAATGATTATCGTCGGCGTGCAGTTCGTTTCAATGGGATTGCTCGGCGAGCTGATCACGAAGAATCAGCATCTTGAAAAAGAATATTCCGTTCGTGAAGAGATCAATTAAAAACTTGTTCCATTGATCGTATCTTGGAGAGACGCAGAGATTGCGTCTCTACCATTTTAAACATTTATGAAAATCCTTCTTTTTGGTCCTGCATATCCTCTCCGCGGCGGCATGGCGCATTTTATTGCACTGCTTTATACAAATCTTGCGCAGAGGGGGCACGAGGTAGAGATCATCAATTTCAAACGGCAGTATCCGAAGATCCTCTTTCCCGGAAAAACGCAGGAGGAGAGCGGCGAAGCGGGGCTTCCGGTTCCGAGCACGGTGCTGATCGATTCCATCAATCCTTTCAACTGGATTCTGCAAGGATTGAAACTGAGAAACCGCAACGCGGATCTGGTCATCTCAACATTCTGGCTTCCGTTCCTTGCGCCGAGTTCCGGAACGATCCATGCGCTGCTGCGGAATAAAAAAACAAAAACGCTCACGATCCTTCACAACCTGATTCCGCACGAAAAACGTCCGGGCGACATGCTGTTCACGCGGTGGCTCATTCGTTTCACCGATTACTTTATTGCACAATCGGCCTCGGTAGAAAAGGATCTGCAGCATCTCGTTCCGAATGCACGCTATAAACGGGTTGCGCTGCCGATGTTCTCGCTGTTCAAAGACCGCATACCGAAAACGGAGGCGCGAAAAATACTTGGCGTCAACGACGAAAAAGTGATCCTCTTCTTCGGGTACATCCGTCCGTACAAGGGACTCCATGTGCTGATCGATGCCATGAAAATACTGAAGGGGAAAATGAATGTGCGACTTCTTGTTTGCGGCGAATTTTATGGTGACGAAGAAAAATACCGCGAACACATGAAAGAAGCGGGTGTTGAGGATGGAACAACGGTGATTTCTGATTATATTTCAAATGAGAGTGTGCATCTCTATTTCTCGGCCGCCGATGTTGTTGTTCAGCCGTATCTTTCGGCAACGCAGAGCGCAATCGCACAAATAGCATATTTCTTTTCTTCGCCGATCATCGCAACAAATGTCGGCGCTCTGCCGGAAGTGATTGTTAACGAAAAATCCGGATTGATCGTCCCGCCGAACGATCCGGCGGCGTTGGCAAATGCAATCGTGCGGTTTTATGCCGAGAATCTTGAGGCAACCCTAACGGCCGGTGCAGGCGAAGAACGGAAAAAATATTCCTGGACGGCGATGGTTGATGCAATTGAACAATTAGCCACCAATGAATAAATTTATTTCCGAAGCGATCTTTCGTCGTTATTTAAACATTTTCCATTATCGAATGAATTTTTATGCAATACGACCCAATTAAAAATATTATCGGCGATGTCGCAAAGAAAGCGCCGCTCCTCCGAAAATTTTTCTACTGGCTTCTCGGCGTGATGTTCCTGCGCACCTGGTATGTAAAACGGGCATTGCGGGAACTGTTGACCGGGACAAAAGATGCCTTCGCTTTGTTCGACGCCGGAAGCGGATTCGGACAATACTCATACTTCGTTGCCAAGAATTTTCCCTCTGTTTCGATCCATGCGATCGACGTGAAAGAGGATTATATTGCAGACTGCAAACAGTTCTTTCCTGCCACCGGCATCAACAATGTGGTTTTCGGCGTAGAAGACCTCACTGTTCCCGCGCACACCAACCGGTTCGATTTCATCCTCTCGGTGGACGTGATGGAACATATTGCTGACGATGTACAGGTGTTTAAGAATTTCTTCGCGGCGATGAAACGCGGCGGCCGATTATTGATCCATACACCCTCGAACCTCGGCGGATCCGATGTGCATGCGGATGGGGAAAAAAGTTTTGTGGAGGAACATGCGCGGGACGGATATTCCGTTGAAGACATCACGTCAAAACTGAAGAATGCCGGATTCAATGTTCTCTATACGCGCTATACCTACGGACCGGTCGGAACGATTGCGTGGAGACTCGTGGTAAAATATCCGCTGTTGATGGTCAATACAAGTAAATTTTTCTTCATCGTTCTTCCCTTCTATTATCTTGCCACACTCTGGTTCTCGCTGATACTGATGTGGATTGATTTCCATGCACACAATACAACGGGAACCGGATTGCTGGTAGCAGCGGAGAGACAATAAATATGATGTCTTGCGTTCGGGATTCCCGCTAAGAAGAAGGGATCTAAAATAATATCGCGAATTTCAGCGATTCTGCAAGTTTCTTTCCTAACATTTCAGGGAAAATCTCCTTACCTTGTCAGTAACAATCGATCTAATTGTACGTTTTCTGTTCCCAAACATACCGCAAATGTGGTACGATCGATATTCTGTTTGGGAACTTTTCATCCGCAGCATTCCGTTTTTCAAGCTTTGCGAAGCGAAATGCTGCTCATCGTGCGTTCCTAACGAGACGTTGGGAACGAGATATTCCTTCTTTTATGGACTCCCTTCTACATATTCTTGCTGAGAATAAACTTATTCTCCTGTTTTCAATCATCGGTATCGGTTTTCTTTTGGGTCAGATCAGGGTGCTCGGATTCAGTCTGGGTGTTTCCGCCGTGTTATTCATCGGCATTGCATTCGGTGCGCTGGACAAACGGCTCATTCTTCCGGAAGAAATATACATCGTCGGCCTTGTATTGTTCGTTTATTCCATCGGATTGCAATCCGGTCCGAGTTTCTTCGCTTCGTTCAACAGAAAAAGTCTGCGTGCAAATCTGTTCGTTGTGCTTGTGCTGATTACGGGAGCCGGCCTGGCCGGCATCTTCACAAAATTATTTGGATTCGACATTCCGCACGGTGTCGGAATTTTCTGCGGTGCGCTGACCAATACGCCTGCGCTCGCCGCATCCGTGGAAGCGGTAAAATCATATACGGCCCAATACCCCGCGGAAATGCGGGAAACACTGGTGAATGCTCCTGTTATTACCTACGGATTAACCTATCCTTTTGGGGTCCTTGGAGTGATCCTCTGGTTTTACGTCTTCACAAAATGGTATAAGATCGATTTTGCAAAGGAAGAAGCGGATCGGTCGAAAGAAGCTGGCCTTAGTTCGATCAAGACGCAAACTTTCCGGATTATCAATCCCGCCGTGATCGGCAAAAAAGCGGAATATGTTTTAAGTCTTATTGAACGGCGCCGGTTCGTCCTGAGCAGATTCAAAAGAGGCGACTTGATCAACATCATTCTTCCCGATACCATCTTCGAAAAGGATGATCTTGTTGCCGCTGTCGGCACGACGGACTCATTACAAAGGGCGCAGATCGTTTTAGGCGAGCCGTCCGATGAACAGATCACGCTTGACAACGCAGGATTTGAATACCGTCGCATGTTCGTCTCCAACGATCATGTTGTCGGAAAGCAGATCCACGATCTTCATTTGGAAAAGGATTACGGCGCAACCGTTACACGCGTTCGCCGCGGCGATGTCGATTTTGTTCCGTCACCCGACACCATTCTCGAACTTGGAGACCGTGTCCGCGTTGTCACACGGCATGAAAATATTCAGCGCATCACAACTTTCTTCGGCGATTCAATGAAATCAATCTCGGAGACCGATTTCCTTTCCATCTCGCTTGGAATTGTGATCGGTGTTTTTGTCGGCATGATACCGATCCCGCTGCCCAATGGGTCATCCTTTAAATTGGGTTTTGCCGGCGGTCCGCTGATCGTTTCTCTTATTCTCGGAAGATTGCAGCGGTCCGGTTCCATTACGTGGACAATGCCATTCAGCGCAAATCTGGTGCTTCGGCAGATCGGATTAGTTTTTTTCCTTGCCGGTATCGGCGTCAAGGCCGGTCAGGGATTCGGCGCAACATTCCAGTCCGAAGGACTGCTGGTGCTGACGGCCGGGGCAATGCTGACAACAATAATTTCGTTCTTGACAATATCCATCGGTTATAAATATCTTCGTCTTCCAATGTCTGCCGTTATGGGGGTGGCAAGCGCATTATCAACGCAGCCAGCCGCTCTTGCGTATGCCAACCAACAGGCACAGAACGATCAGCCCAACATGTATTATGCAATGGTCTATCCGGCATCAATGATCACAAAGATCATCCTTGCGCAGATGCTGGTAACGGCATTTTGGTAAAAATAAAAAGGAACATCATGATGAGAAACATATTTTTGCTGATCGCTGTCTGCACGGCGATCGTCTCCGCACAAAGTCCAAATAATGCATATAATCTTTCCCGTCAGCGTCTGGCAATGAAAGATACCGCGGGATATTTTTATTTGGCCGAACAGGCATACCAGCTTGCCCCGTTCAATCTTGAGTTCACGGTAAATTATGCGCGCGCCTGTGTCGTTGTGGGAAGACAAATACGGGCGTTGAATCTCTTGCAGACAATTGCCGATATGGGTTTTGATTTTGGGTTGGACTCGGATTCATCCTTTATGCCTCTCTGGAAGCAAAGCAAATTCAAACAACTTGTTCAAAAGGCAAAGAGCGGCACAACAAAGATCGCCAGCAACTACGTGTTTTCGCTGCAGGAATCCGATCTGATACCGGAAGGAATCACCTATGATCCGCGTCAGCAAAAATTTTTTGTGAGCAGTATCTATAAACGGAAGGTCCTGGCGGTCAACACCGACGGAACGGCATCGGATTTCGTTGGTGAGGCACAGTATGGATTGTTCAGCACCGTTGGTCTTAAAGTCGATGCGGCACGCAATCACCTTTGGGTACTCGGCATTATCAACAAGCCGAAGCCGCGCACTTTTACCAAGGAAGAGCTGGGCACTTCCGCCGTTTATCAATTCGATCTCGAGACAAAAGCGCTGATCAATAAATATACGATGAGCGATACGCTGCAGCATCTTTTTAACGATCTGGTGATCGTCAACGGGAGCGTGTATTTTACGGACAGCCGACAGCGCTGCGTCTACAAGGTGAATCCCGCAACAAAAACTATCGATTCCTTTTACGGAAATCCCTGGCTTTATTTTCCCAACGGTATCACCGCCTCGGCGGATCAACAATATCTATTCATCGCAAGCTGGGCCGGTATTCTTCGGCTGTCGCTTGCCGATACGACGGCGCTCATTCTTCAATCAAAAGTCGTGACAACATTATCCGGCATAGACGGACTCTATTTTTATGAGAATAGTTTAATCGCCGTACAAAACAGCGCCGGACCGCAATCGCGCATTATGAAGTTTGAATTGAGCAAAAAAATGGATGAGGTAACGAATGCAACGGTTCTGGAATCGCAGAATCCGTTATATAACATACCGACAACCGGAACGATCATCGACGATGAATTGTATTTCATCGCCAACAGCCAGCTGCAGAACTTCGATGAGCAGGGAAACATCTTTCCCTCGGACAAAATGCAGCCGACGTATATTTTGAAAGTGAAGCTGAATCCAAAAGAATAGAAATTTTTGTTTCGGTTACGCCACAATAAAAATTCCCCGGCGCATTAACGGTACCGGGGATTTTTTTTGTCTCGTCCAAAAACATTTATTGATTATCGACGACTCTTTCGATTGATGATTGAATATTTGGTGCCACATTTTTAAACAAATCATATCCGGTCAGCACTTCTACCGAGTCAACACTCACACGGAATATTTTCCAGTCATCATTTTTTCCAATGAATGCGTTGTTGTTCGGCATAACAACGGCAATGGTTCGCGTTGATGGGGTGATCCTTAACAGGTCATGCTCGCCTGCGTCAAGGACGAGGATCGTTTTCCATGTCTTTTCCGGAATTTGAACTCTTCCGCTGTCAAGAAATCCCTGTGAACCAATTCCGCCGCAGTAGATATAGAGTTCTTTTCCCTGTTTCACCAGATCGCGGCAATAGATCTCCAGCGCGGCCCATGGACCCTGATTATTGTTCGGCGCCTGAGGAATCATATTCGTCATCAGAAATGTGGCAGAATTATCGGTCGGCGTATTTGTCCTGTCGGCGGAAGGACACAGGTGTCCGCGGTCGAAACCGGTGCCGCGGTAACTTCCTTCGCGAATGCGGTACCATTTTTCGGGAAGCGTGCTGTCGGGACGGAAATGATTGCTGCGTCTTATCCCGCCAAGCCACGTGCTGTCCGTATGCCATGCCACCCAATTCGGAATTCCCAAAAAACGGTTGTACGAATGAACATATTGATGTTTCGCCATCAAATAATTTCCGGGTATGCCGATGTTTGCGGCGGCGTTGTTCGGATTACCCATGGCGAGATGTTCTGTAACATAGGCGGAATCGTTTTGAGCATGTCCGCAAATGCAGAAAAGTAACTGCATAAAATAAATCGTTGCGAAGCGTGTTTTTCTTTTCATCATTTCTGTTCGCTCTCTTCCGTTTCGTTTTCGTACACAAAACATCCCGCGTTTTCGGGATGATCCTCGACCATTGCGTTCCATGGCACCGTTCGAATAAGCCAGACGATCAAAAAATCCCCTACCGCTGCGAATGTAAAAAGAACTCCAAAGAGGAGGATCCAACCGTTACCGTTCGCAATTGAAACAAGAAATGGGCCGAATCCCAGCACTATGACAGGCATCATCGTTCCAATCACATATGCGCTCTTTGGGACCGGAACGGTACAATGAGCGTACGGTGTTAATGTCTTTACCTGAAATCCAAATTTCATTTCTTTGAATGAAAGTTTCCCGGCGAACATCCACGCCAATCCATGGATTAATTCATGGAGAACGATGCCTACAATAAAGATTGGAAAGAAATACCACGGCAGAAGAATGTCGCCGGCCGATTTCACCGGCTCAAATCCCCATACGGCCGCAAAGAGAAAAAATTCTGCAACCGCAAAAAGCCCGAACGGCAGGGATGCCGATTGTGCTTTGAGCATTGGGATGGAATGATCAGATTTATTCAAAGATGTTCGTCGACGGGATGATAAAAACTGACACTGGCCGCATGGTTCTTACACTTTTACAAACCATTTCTTCCTATACATCACCCAGACAACAAGATACATCATGCTCACCCAAACAATGGCATGCATCAGCGATGCATTCAGCGGGGAAAAATACGGTTCAAAAAGATTTTGAACCATAATGGTTTTGATCGAAACGTCTTTGAATGTGCCGTCGCTCAACTGTACATTGAATTTCCACAAGCCCATCGTGCGGGCTGCAACCCCGGAAAGGACAAAGACAAAGATAGCGTTCATGCCGTACACAACAAACGGATGCGCCCATTTTTTAATTCCTTTTGCATCGATCAGGAAATAGAAAATACCGAAGATGCAGAGCGCCCATCCGGCCATAAAGATGGAATACGACACCGTCCAGAGACTTTTGTTGATCGGCATCCACATATCCAACACCGCGCCAAGGAGCAGAAGTCCGGCGCCGAAGACGAACATCCAGACCGATTTTTCCATTTTGTCATGCGGTGAGTTTCTAAGATAATCTCCCAGAATTGCACCAAACAACGTCGTGGCGATTGCGGGAATCGTGCTGATGATTCCTTCCGGGTCCCACGTTTTTGTTGCGCTCCACATATGTCCTGTAAGCAATATCGAGTCGATATATGCGGCAAAATTCTTTCCCTTTTCAAACAAACCTGCTCCAAACTCCGGGATCGGAATGTAGAACATCATCAGCCAGTAAGAGATAAACAGTGCGCCAATCGCAAAGATTTGTCCGCGCATCGATGTTTTAAGATAGATCACCGATGCAATAAGATAACAGAGGGCGATCCTCTGCAATACGCCGGGTATTCTAATTGCGTCCCAGCTGAAATTATGACCCCACAACAATCCAAAGGGAAATCCGGCAAGAAACAGTCCAAGAGCAAAGATGATGGCTGAACGCCGCAGAACATTGAGCAATAATTTAGTGTCGTTGTCCCCTTTCGACCGCCGCACGGCGAACGAAAAAGTCATCGAGACACCGACGATCCAGAGAAAGAACGGGAAAATAAAATCGGTGAATGTCCAGCCATTCCATGAGGCATGTTCCAGCTGCGGATAGATATTTCCCCACGAACCGGGGTTGTTGACGAGAATCATTCCGGCAATGGTGAATCCGCGGAATGCGTCGAGTGATGTGAGGCGTTCTGGTTTCATAGAGTTATTTAACGATAAAAAGTTTGTACCCGAATTTCGGCAATGTGATCTTTTCCGCGTTTTTGTATGATGCCTGTTTTCCGGTGAAAGCATTCGTCAGTTTCGCCGAGGAATACTTCTGCGGAAGTTCAAGCCGTGCCGTGCATTCATTGTTCGAAAAATTGAGTGCGACAAGAACGGTATTCTTTCCGTCAGTGCGGATAAATGTATACACCTGGTCAGCCATATTGTTCTTCACGTTTTGATATTCTCCGACGGCAAGCGACGGATTACTTTTGCGGATGGCATAGAGCTTTGCATAAAATTCGCGGAATTCTTTTCCCTTCGTCCAATCAATTTCGAATTTCTCGAATAGTCCTAATTTCTTGTCGTTGGCAGCTTCTTGTCCGTTGTAAAGAAGAGGGGCGCCGGGGATGGTGTTCACAAGGACTGCCGCCAGAAATGCCCCGTTGATGCCGAATTTTTCCACATCGGGTCTGTCCCACGCATTCTCGTCGTGATTGGAGCTGAAGCGCATCCGGATGCTTCCTTTCGGATATGCCGATGCTTCGCGGGTAAGCACGGCATCGAATTCGGAAGCCGGCTTTTCACCTTTCAACACCATCGCCATGGAACCATACATATTCCACGAATACGTAAGATCGAACGCTTTCAGATGATGTTCCGGATACTGTCCTTCGGACAGCATAATGACCGGTCTGATCGAATCGAGGGCCGCACGCGCCTCATTCCAAAATTCGGTCGGGACCATTTCGGCTACGTCGCAACGAAATCCGTCAAGACCAACATCCCGCACCCAATATTTCAGCATGTCAATCATATACCGGCGAAGTTCCGCATTATTATAGTTCAGGTCAACAACATCGGACCAATCGGCAACCGGCGGCACGAATTTTCCTGTTGAATCTTTTGTAAACCATTCGGGATGTTCCGTGAACATCTTGCTGTCCCATGATGTATGGTTCGCCACAAGATCGATAATGATCTTCAATCCCTGTTCGTGCGATTTCTTCACCAGACGTTTGAAGTCGTCAAGATTTCCGAATTCAGGATTGATGCCGTAGTAATCCTTCACCGAGTACGGCGAACCAACGGTCCCCTTTCGTTTTTCTTCGCCGACGGGATGGATCGGCATCAGCCAGAGAATTGTTACGCCAAGCTGTTTCAATTCGGGAAGTTTCTTTTCCACTCCTTCAAAATTTCCCTCTTTGGAAAAAGCGCGTGTGTAAACCTCATAGATGATTCCCTTTTTCACCCAATCTTCCGACTGCCGAGCAGATTCGACGGCCAACGAAGATGGCTGCTGAGAAAAGAGAAATGATGAAACGATACAGAGAAGAACAATATTTTTCATAAAAACCATGCATTGATAAAGAAATGTCGGTGAAAAGTAGCGAAAGAAATTTCCCAAAGCAACGAGAGACCATTGTTAATTATTGCTGACCGATGGAGTTTTATTTCCTCTTTCACTCTATAATAGAATAGTAGTATATTATATGTATCAGCATTTCGGCTGTTTACATTGAATTTATTTTACCCTGTTATGAAAAAATTATCTTCATCCCTATTGCCGGCTTTCCTCTTCTGTTTCTCTGTGATCTTTTCCTCCTGCAGTACTCGTTCCGAGGAAAATACTCCAAAACAAGGGGCACAGGGGAGCATGCTTACGGTAACCGGCGTTGTGATTAAACCGGAAGCGTTGGAAAATATTGTCCGTTCTTCCGGTACCGTGCTTGCCTCTGAGTCGGTCGATCTTGTCACCGAAGCCGCGGGAAGAATCGAAAAGATCACCTTCAAAGAAGGATCGCATGTCGTTAAAAACACGCTGCTACTGAAGATCAATGATGACGATCTGCGCGCACAACTGAAAAAGACCGAATTGCAGATACAGCTTGCCTCGGAGCAGGAAAAACGGCAAAAACAACTGTATGAGATCAATGGAATCAGCAAGGAACAGTATGACATTGCCCTGAACCAGGTGAATACGCTTAAAGCAGACCATGAAAATCTTATCGCCTCCATCCGCAAACGGGAGATCCGCGCGCCGTTCGACGGAATCATCGGTCTGCGGTATATCAGCGAAGGGGGATATGTCTCTCAAACGACAAGGATCGCCTCCATTCAAAAAATCAATCCATTAAAAGTGGATTTTTCAATCCCTGAAAAATATTCGGATGATGTTGCTGTCGGCGATATTGTTGAATTCAGCAGTGATGAAACAAAGCTGCGGTTCACCGGAAAATTATATGCGATCGAACCAAAGATCGATCCCGTGACTCGCACGCTGCAGCTGCGCGCTCTGTGCGACAATAAAAACGAAAAGATCTTCCCCGGTGCCTATGTTCAAATTGAATTGCGGTTGAAAAATATTGCCGATGCGTTAATGGTCCCATCGCAGGCCATTATCCCCGTCTTAAAAGGTCAAACGATCCTGGTTAAACGTAAGGGAGTCGTTGTTTCTCTTCCGGTAAGAACGGGGATCCGGACCGCATCACTTGTGCAAATACTTGACGGGATCTCTGCGGGCGATACGGTTCTTACAACCGGACTAATGCAGGCGCGCCCGGGAATGCCGGTCACAGTAGTTGTTAAATAAAAAAATTAACAGTTTCATGTTTTGTAGTGTATCATGAGTTTAGCCTCCATAAGCATAAAGCGTCCCGTTCTGGCGATCGTCATGTCGTTGACGATCATTCTCTTCGGGATCATCAGTTTTCAATTCCTGGGTGTGCGTGAATATCCGGCGATCGATCCGCCGATTATCTCCGTCCGGACGAGCTACGTTGGTGCAAATGCCGATGTCATTGAATCACAGATCACCGAACCGCTGGAAAAAGCGATCAACGGCATTGCCGGTGTGCGTAACATTTCGTCGAGCAGCAGTCAGGGATCAAGCAATATCACCGTTGAATTCAATCTGGATGCAAATCTCGAGGCGGCGGCAAACGATGTCCGCGACAAGGTCTCGGGTGCCACGCGGCAGCTGCCGCAGGATATCGATTCGCCCCCCGTTGTCACCAAGAGCGATGCAAATTCCGATGCGATCATTTCCCTCACCATTCAAAGCAATACCAAGAATATTCTTGAGCTGAGCGATTTTGCTGAAAATGTTGTCGCCCAGAATCTGCAGACCATACCCGGCGTAAGTTCAACACAGATCTGGGGACAAAAACGGTATGCAATGCGCATCTGGATGGATCCGGCGCGGTTTGCTGCATACGGATTGACACCGCTTGATGTGAAAAATGCGCTCAGCAAAGAGAATGTTGAGCTTCCTTCGGGAAAGATCGCCGGAACACAGACCGAACTCATCGTCAATACGAAAGGACGATTGAAAACCGTTGAGGATTTCAATAATCTGATCGTCAAATCCGACGGCACAAAGACCGTCCGGTTAAGCGACGTCGGCTATGCTAATCTCGGCCCGGAGAATGAGGAAACGGTATTGAAAATATCGGGCACGCCGATGGTTGGCGTTGCGATCGTTCCGCAGCCCGGCAGCAATTATGTGGAAATTGCCGACGCCTTCTACAAGCGAATTGAACAGATCAAGAAGGACCTTCCGGCCGACTTCAAGCTCGACATTGCAATGGACAATACGCGCTTCATCACGCAATCGATCTCCGAGGTCCGGGAGACGATCTTCATCGCGATCCTGCTGGTTATCCTTATCATTTATCTCTTCTTCCGCGATTGGCTTATTGCATTCCGTCCGCTGATCGATATTCCGGTATCGTTGATCGGCGCGTTCTTTATCATGTACATCATGGGATACTCGATCAACGTGCTGACACTTCTCGCCATTGTGCTTGCAACAGGTCTTGTGGTTGATGACGGCATTGTCGTCACGGAAAACATCTTCAAAAAAGTGGAATCGGGATTTCATCCGCTTGATGCTGCCTTTGCGGGGTCAAAAGAGATCTTCTTTGTGGTCATCTCCACTTCCATTACGCTTGCCGCAGTTTTCCTTCCTGTAATTTTTTTGCAGGGATTCGTCGGACGGCTCTTCCGCGAGTTCGGTGTTGTTATTGCCGGTGCCGTGATGATCTCTGCCTTTGTCTCGCTTTCGCTCACTCCAATGCTCAACGCGCGAATGATCCGTAAAAAGCACAAGCACAGCAGATTCTACGAAGCGACCGAACCATATTTTGTAAGAATGAATCTTTTCTATGAGAGGATGCTGACACGGTTTATGAGGCGCCGCTGGATCGCCACGGTGATCATTGCCTGTTCGTTAATCTTCATTGCGCTGATTGGAACGATCCTGCAGTCAGAACTGGCGCCGCTCGATGACCGTTCATTTCTCCGTCTTTCCGTAACGGCTCCCGAGGGTGCATCGTTTGAATATACCGACGCCTTCATGGAAAAACTGAACACCTTCGTCACGGACTCCATTCCGGAAAAAAGAATACTGCTGACTATTACCGCTCCGGGATTCAGCGGTTCGGGCGCCGTCAACACCGGTTCGGCACGACTGATGCTGACCGATGTTACAAGCCGACAGCGTACTCAGCAACAAATTGCAGAGTACGTTACGGCCAAGACCCGGCGCATGACGGAAGCCCGCGTGTTTGTCCTGCAGGAGCAGACCGTTTCTGCCGGCGGCGGCGGCGCACGCGGCGGACTTCCCGTACAGTATGTTCTTCAAAATCAGGATTTTGAAAAGCTGCGCCAGTTTGTTCCGCAATTTCTTGAAGAGGTGAACAAGAGCAGTGTGTTCCTGGGTTCCGATGTGAATTTGAAATTCAATAAACCGCAGATCGATCTTTCCATCGACCGTGACCGTGCGCGAAGCCTCGGTGTTTCCGTTATCGATATCGCACAGACATTACAATTGGCCTTCAGCGGTCAGCGATTCTCGTATTTTGAGATGAACGGTTTTCAATATCAGGTGATCGGACAGGTGAACCGTTCGGACCGCGATGAACCGCTCGATCTCACATCGCTCTACGTGAGGAATAATACTGGACAATTGATACAGCTCGACAATCTTATTTCGCTGCGCGAGCAAAGTGCACCGCCGCAACTGTACCACTTCAACCGGTTTAAGGCGGCTACTGTTTCTGCCGGACTTGCGCCGGGAAAAACCATTGGTGATGGTATCGCAGAAATGAACCGCATTGCAAAGGTGATTCTGGATGATTCGTTTACCACGGCGCTCAGCGGACCTTCGCGCGATTATTCCGAAAGTTCGTCGAATATTTTCTTTGCGTTCATCCTTGCGCTTGTTTTAATCTATCTTGTTCTCGCCGCACAATTTGAAAGTTTCATCGATCCGTTTACCATTATGCTTACCGTTCCGCTTGCACTGTCGGGAGCCCTCCTTTCGCTCTGGGTATTCGGTAAAACACTGAATATCTTCAGTGAAATCGGCATCATCATGCTGATCGGACTGGTAACAAAGAACGGAATTTTGATCGTAGAGTTTGCCAATCAGCAGAAAGAAAAAGGACGAAAACTGCTCGATGCAGCACAATACGCAGCCGTTGCGCGGTTCCGCCCCATTTTAATGACGAGCCTTGCAACCATGCTCGGTGCACTTCCCATTGCGCTTGCTCTCGGTGGAAGTGCAAAAAGCCGAGTATCGATGGGCATAGTGGTTATCGGAGGATTATTCTTCTCGCTGGTGTTGACACTCTTCGTTATACCGGCTATGTATACGTTCTTTTCAAAAGAACATAAACCAATCGAAGTTACGGCACCGGAAAGCGCCGTCATTAGCGAAAGTTAATTATCTCTGGAAGAAGAAAATATATTTTCTTTGCCGGTAAAATAATCGTGTTGAGAAATTGAATTGTTGTTTGAAGTATGCGAACCCTGGTTGTCTGTTTTTAAAATACAAAACGCGAACTCTCGTCCGCGTTTGAATAACATCTTTCCATTATTTTCTTTTACGCCGGTCTCCGCGGCGGCCTTCTTGTGTTACCCGGTTTTCTTCCTCTGCTTCCTGTGCGGCTGCCTGAAGGGCGGTCTTTTTTCAATTCTTTTCGCGGAAATATTTCGGTCACCGGTGTAAGCAACGTTTCGTCCGGATAGATGCACTCGATCTTCCGCTTCATAAATTCTTCCAGTTTCGGAATTTCGTATGAATCCTCTTCGTCCGCAAAACTGATGGCGATGCCGGTTGCGCCGGCGCGCCCCGTGCGACCGATGCGGTGAACAAATTCTTCCGCATCCTGAGGCATGTTGTAATTGATAACGTGCGAGATCGCGTCAACGTGAAGTCCGCGCGATGCTACATCGGTGGCAACCAGCACGCGCACTTTTCCTTCGCGGAAATTTTCCAGCCGTTTGATCCTCTGCCGCTGATCGACGTCGCCGGAAAGCACCGTGCAGGGTATGCCGTATGTCTCTAATTTTTCTTTCAGGTCGCGCCCCACATCGCGGCGGTTCACGAAGATCAAGACCCGTTCCAGATGTTTCTGCTGCATCAGATTGTAGAGAAGCGGGAATTTTTCGTCTTTGGTGGTGATATAGGTGATCTGTTCGATGGCGGAAACAGCCATCGTATCCGGAGTGACCGTTACTTCAATGGCCTGACGTGTCCACGACTCAGCAAGACGTTTCACTTCGGAGTTCATTGTGGCAGTAAAGAACATGGTCTGGCGTTCCGATTTTTGCGGGGTACTCAGCACAATGCTTCTCACGGCCGGAATGAATCCCATGTCGAGCATTCTGTCCGCTTCATCGATCACAAGAAATTCCGCTTTCCCGAGATCCACGTATTTCTGTTTTTTGAAATCGATCAAACGTCCCGGCGTTGCGACAACGATGTCGACCGTTTCGTGTTTCAAGCTTTGCATCTGCTTATTATAGTCGATGCCGCCCACCAGCGAGAGAACGGTGCACGGCGCATATTTTCCAAGCAAACGCGCATCTTTTTCGATCTGCATCACCAGTTCTCGCGTGGGCGCAAGGATCAGCGCCCGCGGTGTTCCCTTTTTTTGATCCTTGAGAGGATTGCGGATGATATGCGAAAAAATTGTAATGAGGAAGGCGGCCGTCTTCCCGGTTCCCGTCTGTGCCTGCGCCGTTACGTCGTCCCCGCGCAATGCAATGGGGAGCGTTTGAGCCTGAACTTCGGTGCAATACTGAAAATTCAGATCGGCGATCGCATGAAGAATCTCCTGCGGAAGATCGAAATCCTGAAACCGCGTCTTCCCGTCAACAACCGGCACTTTGAATAACGACGGATCCCACGGTTCGGAAGGAATGACTACTTTCGGTTTTTCCTTGGCTACCGTAAGAACCTGATCGTTCTCTTTTTCGCGATCCTGTTTTTCGTGACGCAGTCTGTATTCTTCCCGTGTTTCCCGCTTGCGAATATCCCGCGGATGATGTGTTCCCGCCGGCTTTTCGCTAGGATGCTTTTTTTGCTGGTGCTGGTGTTGTTTTGGCGATTCTTTTTGCGGTGTTGGTTTGGGAGGAAGAACCGGTTTCGGTTTTACACCGAAGAATGTCTTTAGTTTTGAGGCAAAATTCTTTAGCAAGATAAAATTCCAATAATGAATCTAACGGTAATTGACTGCACTAATATACGAAATTCATTGTTTGCAAGATACTATATTCGCCTCTCCCCGTTTCTCTTTACTATTGTCCAGACATGTTCGTTGAAATCAATCCCCCATTAATGTATATTTCCTTAATATAATACGAGAGACGTTCATGAAAACATTGTTCTTTATCTGTTTAGCAGGTCTTGCGGTTCTTGCTTCATCGCAGGAAAAACCGCAAAAATACTGGATCTATTTTTCGGCCAAAGAGAACCTGCCGCTGTCAAAATCTTCCCTTCCGTCCGAGATCACCGCGCTGACGGGGGTATCCGAACGGGCATTGCAGCGAAGAGCGAAGGTTGGTCAACAGATGGTGACGTCCGAAGATTTTCCAGTTTCCGCTTCAAACCTGACACGGTTTACAGGCCTGGGAATTACAATTGAAAATACCTCGCGATGGTTCAATGCGGTTACGGCTTACCTCACCGTTTCACAACTCCGGCAAATAAAAACATTATCATTTGTTCGTTCCATTGAACCGGTAGCAACATTCACGCGAAAAGAATTGCCGCCGGTAGAGTTGCCGATAAAAACTTTTTCGAAACAGGCCGCTAATAAATTTTCATACGGATTGTCACAGGCACACATGGCTTCGATCAATGCCATTGCTGTACACAACATCGGCATTTCGGGTCGCGGGGTTTTGGTGGGAATGCTCGATACGGGTTTCCGCTGGAAGATCCACGAGGCAATGCTCAATATGAAGGTCGTTGCCGAATATGATTTTATTCAAAAAGATAATAATACGGCGAACGAAGGAACCGATGCTCTGTCTCAGGATTCGCACGGCACATCGACCATGTCGCTTGTGGGAGCATACAAAATAGATCAGCTGGTAAGTCCGGCGTTCAGCGCAAATTTCATTCTCGGAAAAACGGAATATGTTCCGTCTGAAACAAATACGGAAGAAGATAACTGGGTCGCGGCAATTGAATGGATGGAATCTCAGGGTGTCGATGTCGTCAGTAGTTCGCTCGGCTACAAAGATTTTGATGCCGGGCAGAAGAGTTACGTGTATGCCGACATGAACGGCAGAACCGCAACAACATCAAAAGCGGCAACCATCGCCGCGCGCAAGGGAGTTGTTGTTGTCAATGCAATGGGAAATGAAGGGGCTGGTCTCAATCCGCCGTCATTGACAACACCGGCTGATGCGGACAGTATTATTTCTGTCGGCGCAGTGAGCGGCACCGGAATTTTGGCAGGATTCAGCTCCAACGGACCGACTTCAGACGGAAGGATGAAGCCGGATGTGATGGCGCACGGCATTGGAACATACGCCGCAACGCCAAGCACCAATAAGTATTCAGGCTCTTCGCAGGGCACATCGCTTTCCACTCCGCTTGTGGCCGGAGTCGCGGCAATGATCCTATCCGCACATCCCGAGCTGACGCCGATACAGGTACGCGATGCACTGCGAAACAGTGCAAGCAACGCCACAAAACCGAACAACGATATCGGCTGGGGAATTATTGATGCGTACAAAGCAGTGCTAAGCAGCGGAATGGCGATCAGCACTGATCCGGAAATTTCGCTGACACAAGACAGCAATTTTTCCATCGGGGTGTTCGTCGTCTCAAAATCGACCGTAAAAAAAGATTCGGTACGTCTTTATTATACGACGAATGATGGAGTCACTTTCACGCCGCTAACAATGACGTTAAGCGAAATCGTTGATTCGTCGACGAACTCGGGCAGGTATTCCGCGGTGATGCCAAAATCAGCGGTAACTCCGCGCTTTTATGTTCGCGCCGTTGATGCAACAAATATTTCCCGCAGAAGTCCTTTTGCGGCGCCGACAGAACTGTACGATGCAAAGACGGGAACAACCGGAACGATGTCCGTAAATCCTGTTCCGTCAACATATACGCTTCGGCAGAACTACCCCAATCCTTTCAATCCGGTCACGATGATAAGTTATGATATTCCCAGAACAAGCAGCGTCACGCTTACAGTGTACGATCTGCTCGGACGGGAAGTAACTACTTTGGTGAACGAGGTGAAAACATTCGGAAGATATTCTGTTCCGTTCAACGGCACCGGTCTTGCCAGCGGTGTTTATTTTTACCGGCTGCAGACACGCCAAACAGACGGAAGAATAACCGATAATTTTGTGGAAACAAAACGAATGATGCTGGTGAAATAAGTGAATACACTTCTGTTCCGAAGCGAGTTGGGAGCAGGATAATTTGACGGTCATTTTTTCCGGCTAATATTTTCTCTTCCCCAAGCCATTGGTCTTGGGGGTTTTTATTGTACATTTGTTGCAGTATGAATCTTACTTTTCAAACACCGCTCCCCCTTGTTTTTCTTTTTGTTATCGTTGCCTTTGCGGTCTCGTTTTATGTGTACCGGTACACCGTTCCGAAAGTCTCTACCGCAAAACGATCCCTCCTGATCGTGCTGCGGGGAACGGCGTTGACGCTCATCCTGCTTGCAATCTGCGAGCCGCTCTTCCGGCTTGTTTCCATTGAAGAACGGCCTCCGGCAATCGCTCTTCTTGTGGACAATTCGCTCAGCATGTCGCAAACGGACGGCGGCGGAAGCAGGGAAAAGATCCTCGTTTCGCTGCTGCAAAGCGGTGCGCTCTCTGACCTTTCCCGCGCCGCAGATCTCAAAATATTTTCGTTCTCCTATACTGCGAATCCATTGGTCCCCGAATCACTGAAGGTGAACGGAGGAACAACCAATATCTCCTCCGCCCTGCAATCATCGCTGAAAACGATCGACGACCTTCGTGGAATCATCCTGCTGTCGGATGGAAATTACAATGCCGGAACCAATCCGCTCTATGATGCGGAGAAAAGCCGCCTTCCGATATTCACCGTGGGCATCGGCGATACGAACGAACAGAAAGATGTTTCCGTTTCGAAGCTGCTGACCAATTCCATCGGTTATGTTGATGCCGCCATTCCGGTCGATGGAACGATAAAGGCATCGGGCGTTTCACCTCGCACACTTTCCGTCTCGCTTTTGGAGGACGGGAAAAAAATTGCAGAACAGCCTGCGTCAATTTCGGCCGCTAACGGTGTTACGGAGATATCGATAAAATTTTCCTATACGCCAAAAAGCGACGGCGTAAAAAAACTTTCCGTAGCCGTGTCGGGGATCGACGGGGAAATAACGGAAAAGAACAATAGCCGTTCCGCATTGATAAAAATTCTGAAGAATAAAATGAGCGTCGTCGTCATTGCCGGTGCCGTCAGCGCGGATGTTGCCGCCGTCATGCAGACGCTCAATGCCGATAAAAATATCGATGCACCGCTCTTTTACCAGCAACCGAACGGGGAATTCAAATCCCAAAAAGAACAAACGCAGGTTCAATCCTCGTTGACAAAGGCCGATGCTGTTATTTTGATCGGGTTTCCTACGTCTTCTACTCCCTTGTCATTCGTTCAGCAGTTCATGCAAACGATCTCGTCGCGCTCCCTTCCGCTCTTGTTCATCGCAAGCAGAACGCTGGACCTTCAGAAGGTCCGTGCCGTAGAAAAACTGCTGCCGTTCACTGTGGCATCGGAGCGAATGGACGAACAGATGGTTCTGCCGATGGTGCCGGAAAAAAATAAATTCCATCAACTGCTGAACAACGATGGTTCGCCCTGGGAGAAACTTCCCCCCGTTTTCTATTCGCTACAGACATTTTCCGCAAAACCGGAGGCGCAGAATCTTCTCTCTATAAAGATTCAAAATGTGCCGCTGACAAATCCGCTCTTCCTTGTCCGCAATATCGGGAACAACAAATCCGCCGCACTCCTCGGCTACGGTATTCATCGCTGGAAAGTACTTGCCGGTTCCACGGGCGAAACAAAAGATTTTTTCAATCAATGGTTCTCCTCGCTGATCCGCTGGCTTGCAACACGTGAGCAGGATAAGTTCCTGCGCGTTGAACCGTCGAAAGAGTTCTACTCGCAGGGAGAGCAAATCGATTTTTCGGGACAAGTGTACAGCGAAAGCTATCAGCCGCTGGACAATGCCGAGGTTACGGTTTCCGTCCGTTCGCAAAAAGGAAATGAACATTTTGAAACAACGCTTTCGTCGATCGGCGCCGGTCTTTATGAGGGAAATATTGAGAATCTTTCCGAAGGGGATTTTACGTATACCGCGACGGCCTTATCCAATAAAGACACCATTGGAACAACGCGAGGCAGGATCTCTGTCGGCGAACAGTCGGTTGAATTTGCCGAGACAAAAATGAATAAACCGCTTTTGAAACAACTTGCTTCGGTTTCCGGCGGAGAATACGCCGATGCCTCCGCATTCGGTGTGCTTGTAAAAAAAATTCTTGTCCGGAAAGAAATGCAGTTACTGGAGCGGCCGCTGACAAGTGAATTCGAATTGTGGAACCTGCCGTCATTCTTAACGGTAATCGTTCTTCTGTTCGGCGCCGAATGGATTGTCAGAAAACAGAGCGGGATGCTATAAAAGCAATTGCAAAACGACGGTGTGTCAATATTTTTCGTTTCAATGTTGGAAAGTGTGAGCGTTATTAAAAATATTAGGAGCTTTCTCAAAAACATTTTTTACGTACGTTTTGAGATGCTTCCGGTGTAACGCCAATTTAACCATATACTATCCCAAAATATTTAACGGCATTTTTCAATTATTATGAAACGTTCCCTACTGCTTCTCGGTTCGCTTTTCGCCTTCTTCGGTGTGGCGTTCGGCGCTTTCGGTGCGCACGGTTTGAAAGCGATTCTTGCTCCGGATATGCTTGCCATCTTTGACACGGCCGTCCGCTACCAGATATATCATGCCTTCGGCATCATCATCGCTTCGTTTCTGGCGGAAGAGCATCGCTTAGCGGGAACAGCGGGACGATTGTTCGGGGTAGGAATATTGCTTTTCAGCGGCAGTCTTTATGTGCTTTCGTTAACGGGAATTCGGTCGTTTGGAATAGTGACCCCGTTCGGCGGATTTTGTTTTCTCGGCGGATGGTATCTTTTGTTCTTAGCCGCTTATAAAATGCAGAAGGAACGCTGAGATCTGTTTTCCTGCTGCAAAATTAAACGAATCCTTCAATGACTGTCGGGTTTTCAATCCTTGATGACGGTTGTGCAATTATTTCCGTATATTGTAATAATTAAACGATGGTGATAAAGAAGTTGCATCCGGCACAGACCTCTATCGTTTAAAGACAAAGAATTTCGGTGATACAATAATCCTATAACGATAATAACGGAGGAACTACTTATGATGCGTACGGCAAATCCGGCGTTGAACGACAAAACATTTGAACAAATCGGCACGGGTCAATACGCCGATACAATGACTGTACAGGGAACGGTGAATAAAACGGGCATGATGCTTCTGCTTCTTGTTGCCGGTGCCGCTTATACCTGGAGCTTGTTCCTCGAAGGAAACACCGGGTCTCTCTCGCTATGGATGATGGCCGGCGTTATCGGCGGAATGATTGTTGCGTTTGTCACCGTCTTTAAAAAACAGTGGTCTCCTGTTACTGCTCCGTTGTATGCCGTGCTTGAAGGTTTTGCGCTCGGCGGAATTTCCGCGATTCTGGAATCCGTTTACCCGAATATTGTAATTCAGGCGGTTGCCTTGACCTTTGGAACGGCAGGATGTTTGTTGATCGCCTACAAGTCCGGCATGATCAAGGCAACAGAGAATTTCAAATTGGGCATCTTCGCGGCAACAGGCGGCATTGCGGTCATCTATATGGTCGGATGGATCATGAGCTTCTTCGGGACATCGATACCGTATATCCATGAGAACGGTTTGATCGGCATCGGATTTAGTCTTGTTGTGGTCGTGATTGCGGCATTGAACCTCGTTCTGGACTTTGATTTTATCGAAAAGGGTGCGGAACACGGTGCCCCGAAATTCATGGAATGGTACGCCGCCTTTGGATTGATGGTAACATTGATCTGGCTCTATATCGAGATCTTGCGTCTCCTTTCAAAATTGAACAGCAGAAAATGATTTCTTGTATCCCCGGGGCCGCAACGGCTTCGGGGATATTCTTTTTGTCTCACCCGTTGAACCATTTCCCCCTTTTTCTCGTCTAAATTGTAACATTGTAACTCCCTTCAAGTTTTTTTATCTTTCAATAAATAGTGAAAGGAATTATCGCTGTATGATGAAGCGTTGCGTATGGTATTGTGCTACTGGAATCCTCCTTGTGATCGCCGGCTGCTCTTCGAGCAAAGAATCCGCTGAAACAAATGCTGTTCAGCCCTCCGAATCGCAGGAAAACGAGCAGAACCGCTCCACGGCGATGCAGTTGTTCATAGACGGTTCGCTGAAAGAAAGCAAAGGACAGTTTGCCGAAGCGATCCTTGATTATCAGGATGCTCTGCGGTTTGATCATGATCCTGCAATATTTTTCGCGATGGCGAAAAGTTATGCTCAGTTGCGTCGTTTTGCCCCTGCGGCAGAAAATGCGGTTATGGCGATACAACACGATCTTTCGAAGATAGAATATCGTGACTTGCTTGCACAGATCTACCTTAACTCCGGCCAGTTTGATAAAGCGGCGATTGAATACCGGACCATTCTTCAGATCGACCCGCAGAATGTCGCTGCAACCTTTACTCTTGCACAATTGCTGGAACGCGTAAAACCGCTTGAGGCTTTGGAACTGTATAATTCTCTTCTCGTCCGTCAGGGACCTACATGGGAAGTACTGCTCCAGATCGCGCAGCTGAATTCCGCTCTGCAGCGGTACGATAAATCCATTGAAGCGTTGGAACAGATGCAAAAGATCGATCCGGGCAATCTTGCCGTGAAACAGAATCTTGCCGAAGTGTATATCCGGGTAAAGAATTACGACAAAGCACGCGGACTGCTGAACGATGTGCTGGAAAAAAATCCGGCCAACATCATGCTCCGGGCAACACTGGCCGACGTTTATCTGCAGCAGAACGATTGGGTTTCTGCAAGGAAAGAATTATTCACGGTCCTGCAGTCCGACTCGCTTGATCCCGACACGCATCTGCGCATTGGCGTTGCCTTCTACGCTCAAACATTGAAGGACACGCTCGTCATTCCGGAGGCGATCAGTGTTTTCAAGAAATATGAAAAGAATTTCCCGGCTGATGCGCGGCCGTACGTGTATCTCGGCGTGCTGCACCGCGGCATTAAAAAAGATTCCGTAGCAGAACAATATTTCACCCGTGCAACACAATCGTCAAATTGGAACGGTGATGCATGGTGGCAGCTTGGCTGGATGTATTTTGACAAGCAGGATTTCAAAGAGACAATCAGCATTATGAACAAGGCAAAGCAGTACATCTCCGATGATTTCCGGATCTATATGCTGCTGGGTATCGCCTACAACCGCTCCGGAATGAATCAGGATTCCCGCGTGGCGCTTGAGCGGGCCGTTGAGTTGAATCCGGCAGACCTGAACGCTCTCTCGTCGCTCGGGCTCACTTACGATGCGCTGACGATGCATGCCGAATCGGATTCTGCATACGAGCGGGCGCTGAGGATCGATCCAAAATTCCCCCTGGTGCTGAATAACTACGCGTACAGTTTATCGGAACGCGGATTGCAGCTTGAGCGTGCGGAAAAAATGTCAAAAGAATCCCTCGCTGCCGATTCTCTTAATCCGTCGTATCTCGATACCTATGGATGGATACTCTTCCAAAAAGGAAAATATGCTGAGGCGCTGCCGAATATTCAAAAAGCGGTCGATCTGGGCGATGCAAGTCCGGTTGTGCTTGAACACCTTGGTGATGTATATGATAAACTGAACCGTGCGGACGAAGCGAAAAAATATTGGAAGAAAGCGTTGGAGAAGGACCAGAATAATTCTGCGTTGAAAGAAAAGGCTGCCCGGTGAACAGTGTGAGACACACAAAACTCCTTCCCGTCATCCTCCTCTCCTTTTTTTTAGGATGCGCCACGGCGCCAAAAATAGTCGTCAACGATGCAATGACGGTAGATGAACTGCGCTACCGCCTTCTGCAAACGGCCGATTCGTTGAAGGATTTTTCCGCGGAAGGATCGATCACGATTGTTGCGCCCTCCATGAATCAATCGGCAGGATTCGAGGTCTCCGCTCGCAAAACGGATTCGCTGAAAATGTCTGTCTTTGGTCCATTTGGAATCACCGTCGGCTCGGCATTATTTACTCGCAACGAATTCACCGCTTATAATGCTCTCAACAATACTGTCTACCGCGGTGCTCCGGAAAAACAACTGCGCATGCTCCCGTTTGTCAAAGATATTCCGTTTGAACTGCTTGTCGGTTCACTGCAGGGCATTCATCCTTTTCGTTCAGCTTCCATAATCGATAGTTTTGAGACAGGGTCAGGGCGCACACCTTCGTTCACCGTTATCAACAACGACGGATCGTTCGACAAATTCAGGTATGACGAAAATTCAAACCGCATTACGCAGTGTATTCGGAGGAACGGCGACAGCAAGATTCTTTGGAGCGTCAACTACCGGTACAAACGTCTTGACGACGGCAGCTTTGTCCCTGAACAGGTTGAGGTGAATGTTCCATCAAAAGAAACAACGCTTCTGCTGGATTATGCCGGCGTAACCTACGGGGCTATTTCCCCGGCATTAACAATTTCCTATCCTGACGATGCAGAGATCATCACAATAGAATGAAACGTTTTTTTTTATATGGTCTATGCATCACTGTTTTTCTTCCTGCCGGGTTTGCCAATCAGCAGACGGATATCAAGAGAAAGGATCAGCAATTAAAACGGTTGCGCGCCGAGATCCAGCAATACGAACAGCAGATTGAAGAGAGCGAAATGAAAGAAAAGGCAACGCTGGGCCGCCTGGACATTATTGAAAAGAAGGCCAACCTTGTTAAAACGCTGCTGGAGGAACTGCGCGATGAAGAAAAACTGATCCGCGAATCCATCGAAAGCACGCGCGACAATGTAGCGCAGCTGGAAAAACAATTGACGTTCCTAAAGACCCACTACGCAAACTATGTTTCCTCCGTGTACAAATACGGAAAAGTGTACGATCTGGAAACGATCCTCTCTTCCAATTCCATCAATCAGCTTTATATCCGCATTGAATACATGAAGCGTTTTTCCGACCAGCGGAAAAAGGATCTCGAAAAGATCGTCACAAAGAAAGATCAGATCGAGATCGAACACAGTACGCTTCAGGAAAAACTTTCCACCGAACAGCAGCTCATCTCCGAAAAGATCAGGGAGGAAAATACGCTCAACAAAACAAAGGAGCGCCGTAAAAACGTCCTGAAGGATATTCGCGAAGACAAGTCGCAGATGAAGAAAGAGCTGACACGAAAGATCTCTGCCGCCAAAGAACTGGAAAATCTCATCACCACATTGATTGAACAGGAGCGTATCAGAAAAGAAAAAGCGGAACGCCTGGAGCGGGAACGAAAAGAACGTATTGCAAAAGAACGGGCGGCGCAGCGCGAACGTGAACGGATCGCAAAGATCGAACGGGAGAAAGAATTGGCCGATCTGAAACGAAAAAACGATCTTGCAAAAGCGAAGGAGAAGGAAAGGGAGATCGCAGAAGCAAACCGGCGCGCAGAAGAACGTGAAAAGTTGTATGAGATCGAAACAGCAAAGGTCGAACTGGTGATGCGTCCGCTGCTCGAAAGGAAAGGAAAACTGATCTGGCCGGTGATCGGAGGAAGAGTTGTCGCCGAATTCGGTAATCAGGTCCATCCGGTGATGAAAACGATCACAACAAACACCGGAATCGACATTGCAACAAAAGAAAATGCACCGGTCCGCTGTGTGGCTGATGGAGAAATTGCGCTGATACACTGGCTGCCTTCATACGGCAATCTTATCATTATCAATCACAGCCACGGTTACCGAACCGTGTATGCACATTTATCGGAGATCTCGGTGGTAACTGGTCAGCAGATTAAAGAAGGGGCCGTCATCGCAAACAGCGGAGAGACCGTTTCGGGTAATTTATTGCACTTCGAGGTGTGGAAGGAAAAGGACAAGCAGAATCCGCGTGAATGGCTTGCCCGGCGGTAAATCCGGATCCCTCAATGTTACTTGGCGAAGGGCGGTCTTTATCGCGCCTTCATTTTCTTGCATTTTTTCATAAGTTTGCTGTAATTGATAAACACATTTGTGCTAGCATCTTTACGCAATCAATATCTTAAAGGAAACCCGTGGCAAAACGAATTGAAAAACCGGAGTCTGTGAAAACGAAACGCAGCGATGTAGAAGCGGTGCGTGAACTAAATTCATCGTATCAGGCAATGAGATCGGAGATCGCAAAGGTGATCGTCGGACAGGACGCCGTTATCGAACAGCTGTTCGTCTCCCTGCTCTCGCGCGGACATTGTCTGCTCGTCGGCGTTCCGGGGCTTGCCAAAACATTACTTATCAAGACGCTTGCCGAAGTGATCGATCTGAAATTCAACCGCATTCAATTCACGCCGGATCTGATGCCGAGCGATATTACGGGAACCGAGATCATCGAAGAGGATAAAAAGAGCGGCGGAAAAGTATTCAAATTTGTTGAAGGCCCCGTCTTTGCAAACATCGTGCTTGCTGACGAGATCAACCGGACGCCTCCGAAAACTCAGGCCGCACTTCTGGAATCGATGCAGGAACACAAGGTCACCGCCGCCGGAAAGACATACACGCTTGATGAACCGTTCTTTGTTCTTGCCACGCAAAATCCGATAGAACAGGAAGGAACGTATCCTCTTCCCGAAGCACAATTGGATCGATTCATGTTCAATTTATGGCTTGAATATCCATCGTTCGAGGAAGAGAAACAGATCGTTAAATCGACCACCAGTCAATATTTACCGAAACTCAAACATGTTTTAAGCGGCGACGATATTGTTGATTATCAGGATCTTGTCCGCCGCGTTCCGGTGGCGGATAATGTGATCGACTATGCCGTTCAGCTGGTTGCAAAAACGCGTCCAAAAGATCCGCGCTCACCGCAGTTCGTCAAAGATTGGCTCACCTGGGGGGCCGGACCGCGTGCATCGCAATATTTGATCCTTGGTGCAAAGACGCGTGCGATCCTCCACGGGAAATATACTCCGGACATGGAAGATGTCCGTGCGGTTGCCATTCCCGTTCTGCGTCACCGCATTATTCCCAATTTCAACGCCGAGGCGGATGGAATTACTTCTGTGCAGATCGTGGAAAAACTGTTGGCGTGATTTTTTTGTTGCGGCGATACTCTGAACCGTTTGCTTTACGTAAACGGTTCATTTTTTTAAACGACAGAGATACCGCTATTTTCAACCTTCATCACTTCGGCGCTTGCCTTCTGACCGCGTAACTCAAACGCGTTACGCATCGCTTCGGCGATCTGCTGTTCGTTCTTTACTGTAAATGCAAACACCGTCGGACCCGCTCCGCTGATATTGAATGATAATGCACCGGCCTTCAGCGCTGCTTTCTTTATTTCATCATATCCCGGAATGAGTACGGCGCGGTATTGTTCGTGAAGTTTTTCCGCCGTTGCATATCGCAGTGCTTCGAAATCACCGCTCATCAGTGCCGCCACTAGCGATGCGGCATTTTCAATATTGGTAACAGCATCCTGAAGAGAAACCTGCTGCGGTAATATTTTTCTCGCTTCTTTGGTCTGCACCTGGAAATGAGGGGAACAAGTAATAACGGAAAGGGTGCGTTCAATCTTCACGCTCCTACAGTGAACGGTATGTTCCGCATCAAAACAGTTGACCGTCAATCCTCCGAATAACGCGGCGGAAACATTGTCCGGATGTCCTTCGATGCCGACGGCAATATTCAGCATTTCTTCCCGCGTCAATCCGCCCTTCAATAATTCGTTCGCAAGAAAAACGCCTCCGGCGATCGCCGCACCGCTGCCCCCGAGTCCGCCATATGCAGGAATTCCGTTGTTTATGTGAAGATGAACCGCGGGAAGATCTTTTCCCAGTTTTTGTGCTGTCGTATTCATTGCTGAATAGACAAGATTTGTCTCGTCTGCGGCAATATGGTCTTTACCGTTTCCTTCAACAACAATGGATCGCTGAGCGGCTGCTTCCGCCGATAAAATTAAATACCGGTTGAGCGCTAAACCAAGCGTATCAAATCCGGGACCCAGATTGGAGGTTGAGCAGGGAATTTTTATTTGGACCATAATTAATTACGGGATGAGTGCGTATCGTGCTTACTCTTGATAATTTTGCGTTCTTATTATGACAAGTATTTTTTTATTTCGTCAATGCTTGCTTCCACATCGTGCGGCGGATTGGCAAGCACGCTCATTCGGTTAAAATGATAATCCACGATCACCTGCGGGTCTTTAAGAATATTTCCCGTAAGAATACCGACCACTGTTTCGTGTGTTTTGATCTCGCCCGATGCGATCAGTTTTTTTATACCGGCAACCGTTGCGCATGATGCGGGTTCGGCTCCAATCCCCGCGGCATCAACATTTGCTTTTGTTTCAAGAATTTCTTCGTCGGTCACGCTTTCTACAATTCCATTCGTCCACTTCAACGCACGGACCGCCTTGGTGTAATTCACCGGATCACCGATCTTAATTGCCGTTGCAATTGTCTCTGCTTTTTCGGTCTTCAATCCGGAAAAATTATTTTTATACGCTTTATAGAATGGGCTTGCCCCTTCCGCCTGGATCACGGCAAACCGCGGTAAACGGTCAATGAGCCCAATCTGACGCGCTTCGTGCAATGCTTTTCCGAAGGCGCTTGTGTTGCCAAGATTCCCTCCGGGGAAAACGATCCAGTCTGGAACCTGCCAGTTAAGCTGCTGCAGGATCTCCCACATGATCGTCTTCTGCCCTTCAAGACGGAACGGATTGATGGAATTGAGCGGATAGGCAGAAAGTTTTTCCTGCGCTTCGCGGATCAAACGCATGCAATCGTCAAAATCTCCATTGACAACAAGGGTTTTTGTTCCGTAGGCCAGCGCCTGCGAGATTTTTCCAACGGCAACATTTCCTTTCGGAATGAGCACGATTCCTGTCAATTCGGCCTCCGAAGCATAGGCCGCGAGCGATGCCGACGTATTTCCTGTCGACGCGCAGGTGACCGCTTTTTGATTCAAATGCTTCGCCATTGTTATCGCTGCGGTCATTCCTCGATCTTTAAAAGAGCCGGTCGGATTTTCTCCTTCATGTTTCAGAAAGAATTTTTCTTTGTTCAATCCAAGCCATGAAGAGATCTTCTTGGTACGGTACAGCCGCGTGTTCCCCTCCTGTTTGGAAACGATCTCCGATTCTGTAATGTCCGGCAAGACCATTTCCTTAAAATGCCATACGCCGCCGCTTGGCTGTCCGTTGATCGATACACGTTTGCTTAAAAAATATTCCCGTGTCAGCGGGTATTTCTTCTTCAACGCATCAAAATCGTGAATAACATCCAGAAGTTCGCCGTTATCCGCTGTGAACCGGACTTCGTCCAACGGATATTCCTTGCCTGACGAGATGCTTTTTAAAATCGATTTCATATCAACAATGTTTCGGAACTGGGATATCGTTAATGGAAATAATATGGTCTAACCGGATCACGGTGCCGTCGTCTACTTTTAAATACTCAGCGCTCTCTTTAGAATAGATGTCGACGATGATACCGTCGGCGGTTTTCTCGGACCCGTCCTGATAAAGAATGGAACAGCGTGTCCGTTTCGTTGCGTAGGCCTCTATCTGGTCATAATACGAACAGCTGATGCTTTGATATTTGTTGGTTGTTTTGCTCATAAATGAAATGCATCATGCACAGATTGAACTGCTTTCTTTGCTTCAATTTGTTCTACTACAAAAGAGATGTTCAATTCCGAAGAACCCTGCGCGATCGCAATAATGTTCACATCCGCTTTTGCCACCGCATCGAATGTGCGACCGGCGATCCCTTTTGACCCGATCATTCCTTCGCCCACCACCGCAACAATGGAAACGGGTTCCTTCACCGATACATCATCAATAATTTTCTTTGCAATATCAATGCTAAATTCGTCTCTCAGTACTTTTACTCCAACGGCGCAGTCTTTTCGCGGCACTATGATGCAGACGTTGTGTTCCGAAGACGCCTGCGAGATCATCATCACGTTCACCTGCGCCCGTGCAAGCGCCGAAAAGATCCTTGCCGACACGCCGGGAACCCCGATCATTCCGTTCCCCTCGATCGAAATGATCGCAAGATTATCGATTGAAGTTACTGTTTTGGCAGAACTTCCTTTCTTGTCCGGTTTTGCTGAAATGAGCGTGCCCGGATATTCAGGATTGAATGTATTCTTGATCCTGATCGGTATATTTTTTACGATTGCGGGGACCATTGTCTTCGGATGAATGACTTTTGCTCCGAAGTAACTCATCTCTGCCGCTTCGCGGTAGGAGATTTCCGGCAGTACCTTGGCACCCTTTACATATCTTGGATCGGCGGTCATCACGCCGTCAACATCCGTCCATATCCAGATCTCCCTGCTGTTCACCGCTGAGCCAACGATCGATCCCGTATAATCCGAGCCGCTGCGGCCGATTGTTGTGGTGATACCGTCTTCCGTTGATGCAATAAATCCGGTCACGACAGGTACAAATCCGTTGTGAACCAATGAAGTGATTGTTTCATTTATCTTACCGTTGGAATATGAAAAGTCAACAGCTGCCTCTCCAAAATTATCGTCCGTTCGAATGATCGTCCTGGCATCGACAAAACAGGATTTAATGCCGTTCTCTTCAAAGATCGCAGCGATCTGTCTACACGACATGATCTCGCCGAAGGAGGCGATCGCATCCAGCGAGCGGGGAGACAGTTCGCGCAGCAGACTCACTCCGTGATACAGATTCGTCAGTTCGTCGATCGATTGCTGCTGTTCCTTAATGAGTGCCTCGCACCGGGAAGAATCCTGTATCATCGTATTGGCAATCTGCGCGTGGCGTTCCCGAATCGCGGCAACTGCGGTTTTTACCTCTCCGCTCTTTCGTTCCACTGCTTTTTGCGCCGTATCAAGAAGAACGTTTGTCAACCCTCCCATTGCCGATGCAACAATCACGGGTTGTTCATTCTCGAATTTCTTAACGATGGCAACCACTTCCTGTAAACGAAGAACATCGCCGACCGATGTTCCGCCGAATTTCATTGTAAGCATATGATTGTTTTTAACCTTGTTTTTCCATCAACGATACAATATGAGAAAAATGTGTGGTATATGTTTCAGCAATAAAATCCATTTCGCTGCGGTCAAGTTTTACAATTTTGGTGTTCATCTCGGCTTGTCCCGGGGTTTTTATCCCGGGTATGATCGTGGAAACACCCGGCATGTTTGCACAAAAACTCATCGCCAAAGTTGTTTTGGAGATCTTTTTTTCCTCCGCTATGCGCCAAATATTTTCCAGTCCGGAAAGCGATGTTTCAATGATCTCTTTGGTGAGTCGAAACGACCGGTGATCGTTCGGCGAGAACGATGTCTCCCCCGACACTCTTCCTGTCAGCAGTCCGAATTGCAGCGGCATACGGGCAATGATACCGTATCCTTTCGCGGCGGCCTTTTCAATAAGGCCGCGTGCGTGCTGATTGATGATGTTGAATACCAGTTGAAATCCCTGACCAAGATTTCTGTCGATCATAAATTCCGATTCCGCGTATGGATGAAACGTGTTAAGCGACAATCCCCAGGAACGGATCTTTCCCTGTTTCATCAGTTGATCCATCGCTTCCACACAATCGCCCTGTTCAAGATGCACCATCCGGGCAGAATGCAATTGATAATAATCGATGACCTCTCGCCGCAATCGTTTCAGACTCCGGTCGCATGCCTCCACAATATGTTTTCGGCTGTAGTCAAGCGCGATCGCATTTTCTTTCGTTGTGCGGTGTCCTACTTTTGTCGCGATAATGACGTCCGGAGAATTTCCGAATGTTTCACCGATCAATTCTTCCGAATGACCGAGACCATAAAAATCCGCCGTATCGAAAAAATTGATGCCGAGTTCTTTTGCGCGGATCAACGCTTTCTTCGAAATCGCATCGTCAACATCTCCCCATCCGATCGGCGTTGAACCGACCATTGCGGGACCGCCGATTCCCCATGCTCCAAAACCGACGATGCTGACGTTCAGCCCTGTTGTTCCTAATTGTCTGTATTCCATTAGAGTGTTTCGGAAATCTTTTGTGTCATTTCCTGCGTGCCGAGCAATGTGGTCCCTTCGGTAAAAATATCCCCGGTTCGGAATCCTTTGCCCAATACTTTCTCTATCGCTTGTTCTATCGCTTCCGATTCTGCGCTGAGATCGAACGAATATTTCAGCATCATGGCCACAGATGCAATCGTTGCGATCGGATTCGCTTTGTTCTGTCCGGCAATATCCGGAGCGCTGCCGTGAACCGGTTCATACATTGCCACCGTGCCGCCGAGGCTTGCAGAGGCGAGCATTCCGATGGAACCGGTGAGCATCGCCGCTTCGTCGCTGAGAATGTCGCCAAACAAATTTTCAGTGACGATCACGTCGAACTGTTTCGGATCGCGTATCAATTGCATTGCGCAGTTGTCCACATACATGTGCGACAGTTCAACGTCCGGATATTGTTTGGCAACTTCAAGAACGATCTTCCGCCACAGCTGCGATGTTTCCAGTACGTTCGCCTTGTCCACGGAACATAACTTCTTTTTCCGTTTTCGTGCGATCTCAAATGCGGATTCCGCTATTCGTTTCACCTCGGATACGGAATAGATCATTGTGTTGAATCCGACCTCTTCGCCGTTTCTCTGTTCAAATCCGCTTGGCTTCCCAAAATACAATCCGCCGGTCAATTCACGCACAACAATAATATCAACTCCATCCACAATTTCTTTCTTCAGCGACGAAGCATCTACAAGCGCAGAATATATTTTTGCGGGACGGATATTGGCGTACAATCCAAGTTCCTTGCGGAGTCCCAGCAGCGCACGTTCCGGTTTAAGATGCTGCGGATTCGAGTCCCATTTCGGTCCTCCGACAGCGCCGAGAAGAACGGCATCACTGGATTTTGCCAACATCAATGTCTCTTCCGGAAGCGGAACTCCTTTTGCATCCAAGGCGGCGCCTCCGGCGAGGGCGTAGTGATAATCAAATGTATGTTTGAACTTGTTGGCAATGACGTCCAGAACGTGAAGAGCGCTTGCAACAACTTCTTTTCCGATCCCGTCGCCGGGAATTACGGCAATATTTTTTTTCATAATCTCGTAATTATTTCATTGAATCGATGCTGAGGTGACCATGGTTCGTGCTTAAATATACTCAATGTTTATTGATTAATTCCGACAGTTCTCTCGACCGGTTCGTTGCCGTTGCCACCGCATCAATAAGCATCGAACGCAAGCCGTGAGATTCAAGTTCGTGAATTGCGTTGATCGTCGTTCCGCCCGGGGTCGTTACCTGATCGCGCAAAATAGCAGGATGAACATTCGATTCCTTCACCAGTTTTGCGGATCCGAGAACGGTTTGGATCGCCAGTTTCGTGGAAATATCGCGGGGCAGACCCATTTTCACGCCGCCGTCGATCAACGCTTCGATCACCATATAAATATAGGCCGGGCCGCTGCCGCTTAATCCTGTTACCGCATCAAGATGCTGCTCACCAACAACCACAACATCGCCGACCGCTTCGAAGATCTTAATGGCAACATCGTGCTGTGCGGCTTGAACATGCTTGCCAAATGAAATTGCTGTTGAACCGAGTCCAACGGTTGACGCAATGTTCGGCATGCAGCGTGCAATGGGAATATTTTTTCCAACGATCTTTTCCATGGAAGCAGTGGTAACACCGGCTGCAATAGAAATTACGAACTGACCTTTGTGGAGCACTTTGCGCATTTCGTCCAGCACGGAGCGTATCACCGATGCTTTAATGCAAAGAATAACGATATCCGCATGCCTGGCGGCATCCTTATTGTTCGTCGTAACATTGATGCCGAATTCTTTGGCGAGTTTGTCTAATTTGTCGATCCTTGTACCGCTGGCGTAGATCTTTTTTGCACTGGTGAGATTCGCCGTAAGAATTCCACGGATGAGTGCCGTCCCCATGTTTCCTGCGCCGATGATCGCTATGGTTTTATTTAACATGCTGTTGTTCTCCCCTCAACGCCTTCAATGGTCTCTATGGTGAATATGTATAATTTACTTTTTTTGCAGCATTCCCGATGCTCGCGCATATTCGAATATTCCTCCGCCGCGAAGGATGTGTTCAATATCGCCGAGCGGATTGAGTTGATACTCTTTCTTTTGAGTAATATTTTTCACGATGCATTTTGTCGTATCCAGTTCAAGATCGTCGCCGGTGCGGATCTCCTTCAACAATTGGTGCGCCGTTTCGAACGGCGCGATGAACGCACCGTCGATCGAATTGCGGTAGAATATCCGCGCATATCCTTCGGCGATCACCGCTTCTATCCCCGCAACCTGCAGGGCGAACGGAGCATGCTCACGCGAAGAACCGCAGCCGAAATTTTTTCCGCCGATGACAATGGTGTATTCGCTCTTCCAGTTTCCTTCGTTGATAAAGGGAATGTTTCCCTCCGGAAGACCGGAGCGCTCTATCGGCACTCCGGAGAATGCGTATCGTCCGTAGTTTTTCTTTTCTTCGGGATCGTCCAGTTTATACACCAGATGTGCCGCCGGAATGATCTGGTCGGTATCAATGTCGTTGCCGAGCACAAATGCTTTGCCGCTGATAATTGGTTTCATACGTTCCTGTTTCTTAATTGAAAAATTCGCGCGGATTCGTGATCACGCCTTTCACTGCCGATGCCGCAACGGTGTACGGCGAAGCAAGATATACCTGTGAGTTCTTCGATCCCATTCTTCCCGGAAAATTTCTGTTTGTGGTGGAGATGCATACTTCTGCACCATTCAATCGTCCGAACGTATCGGACGGTCCGCCGAGACAGGCGGCGCACGACGAATCACCGATCCGGCAACCGGCTTCTTCAAAGATCTGCATCACGGTCTTATCTTTCACTTTTGTTTTCCGGATCTCTGATGCAACATCCATGGTTGCCGGAACAATGAAGGTGTCGATCTTCACCTTCTCGCCGTACATGATCTCTGCTGCAGCGATGAAGTCGGAAATTTTACCGCCGGTGCAGCTGCCGATGTATGCGCGGTCAAGTTTGGTTCCCGCAACTTCGCTCACCGCCGCCTTGTTGTCCGGCGAATGCGGTTTTGCCACCGTTGGTTCAATTTCGTTCACGTTGAATCGGTGAACGGAGTGATATTTTGCATCGTCATCGTTATAGAAACATTCGAACTGTTTGTTCGAGCGGGCGCGGACATAATCGGTGGTTGTTTTGTCCGGTGCGCATATTCCATTCTTTCCCCCGGCTTCGATCACCATATTGCATAATGTCATCCGGTCTTCCATGGTCATGGAGTCGATGGTCGAACCGCAGAAATCCATGGCGCGGTATGTTGCGCCGTCCACACCAATCTTTCCGATCACTGCTAAAATCAGGTCTTTTGCCATCAAATATTTCGGCATCTTCCCTTCAAACACAAACTTCATTGTTTCCGGCACTTTTACCCATAATTTTCCGGTGCCGAGAACAAAGGCGGCGTCTGTATTGCCGATTCCCGTGGCGAACTCTCCGAATGCTCCGGCCGTGCACGTATGCGAATCCGTTCCAAACAAGACTTCGCCCGGACGCGTAAAACCCTCTTCGGGCATTGCAACGTGGCAAACCCCTTTGTACCGCGGTGTTCCGACATCGTAATAGTAAGGAAGATCCTGTTCTTTTGCGAAGTCGCGCAATATTTGGATGTTGCGGTTTGCGTGCATATCCTTGGTGAAGATATAGTGATCGGGAATGACGACCAGTTTTTCCTTATCCCATACTTTCGCGTCGTTGCCGAACTCCCGTTTAAAGATGCCGAATGTTCCCGGGCCGCACACATCGTGCGTCATCAGCACATCAACATCGATCCATACATTATCTCCGGGCTGAACGGAAGATCTTCCGGAATGCTTTGCAAGAATTTTTTCGGTGATCGTCATCGGCATAAATCTTCTTTCCTTTGTTCGTACTGTTTCTTTGTTGCCTGGTTGATAATTATTTTACACGCCGACGTTTTCGTTTGTTGAGTGCTGTTTCCGGAACCGTGCTGAAATCGCGTGATTGATCGCGTTAACATATGCCTTTACGCTTCCGGTGATGACATCGGTACTGGCGGACCGGCCGTTGAACACGTACCCGTCGATCGCTATCTTTACGAAGACTTCACCGATTGCATCCTGTCCCCACGAAACCGATTTAATAGAATAATCAAGCAGATCGGTTTTGATGTTGGTGATTCTTCCGATTGCGCGATAGGCGGCATCAACCGGACCGTCACCGGTCGAAGAATCCTGCAGGAATTGATCTCCTTTTTTCAGGCCTACCGTTGCCGTCGGAACGATATTGATTCCGCTGGTGACCTGCAGTGTTTCTATCTTGTACGTTTCCTCGAGCGATGATATTTCATCCTGAAGGATCGCAACAAGATCATCGTCGAACACCTGCTTCTTCTCGTCGGCAAGTTTTGAGAAAAGCACGTATGCCTTTTCCAATTCTTCCGCAGTCAGTTTATATCCGAGCTCTTCGTACCGTTGCTTCAACGCGTGGCGCCCCGAATGTTTACCCAGCACCAGGGTGCTGTGCTTGATGCCGACGCTGGCCGGTGTCATAATCTCATATGTCAGCGGATTCTTCAGCATTCCGTCCTGATGAATTCCGGCTTCATGCGCGAACGCATTTTCGCCGACGATCGCTTTGTTGCGCTGAATATGCATTCCGGTAAGCGACACAAGCATTTTGCTCGACTTGTATATCTCTTCGGTGTTGATGTTGGTGGAAACTTTCAATGCTTCAGCGCGAGTGCGGATCGCCATAGCAATCTCTTCTAGCGACGCATTGCCGGCGCGTTCGCCGATTCCGTTGATGGTGCATTCAATTTGCCGCGCTCCGTTTATCATTCCAGACAGCGAGTTCGCAACCGCAAGCCCCAGATCGTCGTGACAGTGAACGCTGACAATCGCTTTGCCGATATTCGGCACACGTTCTATCAGCGAACGAATGATCGCTCCATATTCATGCGGCACGGCATATCCGACGGTGTCGGGAATATTGATGACGGTCGCACCTTCCGCGATCGCCGCTTCCACTATTTGGCAAAGGAAACCTATGTCGCTGCGCGATGCATCTTCGCACGAAAATTCAATATCATTGCAGTACGATTTCGCGCGACGAACCGCTTTGACGGCATTCTCCAGCACTTCGTCCCTGGTCTTTTTCAATTTATATTTTAAATGAATATCCGACGTTGCGATAAACGTGTGAATGCGCGGCTTCTCGGCATACTTCAGCGCTTCCCACGCCCTGTCAATATCGTTGTCGTTCGCGCGGCAAAGTCCGGCAATCGAAACGGTGCGGATCTGTTTCGCGATCTCTTTTACCGATTCAAAATCCCCTTCGCTTGCAATCGGGAAACCTGCTTCAATCACGTCAACCTGTAAGCGCTCCAACTGACGCGCCATTCTGATTTTTTCCACAAAATTCATGCTTGCGCCGGGAGATTGTTCGCCATCGCGCAGCGTTGTATCAAATATATAGACTCGATCATTCATACGATCCTCCGGTTAATTTCCAAAAGTCAAATTTCTTTTCAAAATTCCTGAACATTAAAAACTTACGGTCAATTTGTGATCCGGTATTTGCTGATTCAAATATTGCTATAGATGTCTGTTCTCCAGCGGTAGATATCTGCGTATCTCATCCATCAGTTTCGAAAATTGTTCCGGCATAAGAGATTGCGCCCCGTCCGAAAATGCCTTTTCCGGATTCGGATGCATTTCAATAATGATCCCGTCTGCGCCGGCGGGAACGGCTGCTTTTGCCATCGGTGTGATGAGGCTCCGAATTCCCGTTCCGTGACTCGGATCGACGATGACCGGTAGATGCGACATTTCTTTCAGCGCCGGCACTGCTGCCAGATCGAACGTGTTGCGGGTATAATCTTCAAAGGTCCGTATGCCGCGTTCGCATAACACAACATCATAATTCCCCTGCGACATGATATATTCGGCAGACATCAGAAGTTCTTTGTATGTGCTCGACATTCCGCGTTTTAAAAGGATGGGACGTTTTGACCTGCCGACTTCTTTTAACAAAGCGAAATTCTGCATATTGCGTGCGCCGATCTGCAGCATATCGGAATATCTTGCCACAAGATCGACGTCGCCCGGCGAGATCACTTCTGTTGCAAAAGGCAATCCGGTTTTTTCTCTCGCTTCCGCCAGCAGTTTCAATCCTTCCTCTTCCAGCCCCTGAAACGAATACGGTGACGTTCTTGGTTTGAATGCTCCGCCGCGAAGCATCTGTGCCCCCGCTTTCTTCACCAGTTCGGCGCTGAGGATGATCTGCTCCCTTGACTCTACGGAACATGGTCCTGCAATCACAACAAATTGTGAATTTCCAAATTCCACGTTACCCACCTTTACCACGGTGCGCGGTTTTGTTTCTTTGCTGGCAAGTTTGAACGGTTTGAGAATTGGAAGAACATTCTCAACGTAATCCAGTGATTCCAGCTGCTGCAGTTGTGCTTTGCCGCGTTCATCGCCGACACATGCTATCACCGTACGTTCATCACCGACAATAGGATGCGGTTTGAAGCCATACTCCGTTACCCTGTCGATGATGTGGTTGTATTCTTCTTTTTTCGTTCCGGGCTTTAAGACGATAATCATATGTATCCTTTATGTTTTCTTCTTTAATAAGTGATAAGTGATTGAATCAACAAGTGCCTTCCAGCTTGCGTCAACAACATCCGACGAAACACCGACCGTATTCCACGACGATGTGCCGTTTTTCGTTTCGATCAGCACGCGGACCTTTGCCGCGGTTGCATTCTGTGAATCCAGTACGCGTACTTTGTAATCTGTTAATTGAATTTCTTTCAGTTCCGGATAGAATCGTTCAAGCGCTTTTCGCAGTGCTTTGTCCATCGCGTTCACCGGACCGTTCCCTTCGGCGGCCGTCATTTCGGTTTCTTCGCCGACACGGATCTTGATCATCGCTTCGCTTCGCGCGTCAACATCATTGGAATCTTTGTGAATGCTGATCTTGAATCTTTCCAGCTCGAACAATTTCTGGATCTCTCCGGTGTGTTTCTTTACCAGCAGTTCGAACGACGCCTCGGCATCCTCGAAATAATATCCGTAATGTTCCATCTCTTTCAGTTCTTCTACGATCTTCTGGGCCGCGGGAGATTTGTCGTCGATCTTCAGTCCAAGCTCTTCCGCCTTGTAAAGAACATTGCTCTTTCCGGACAGATCGGACATTAAAACGCGGCGCACATTCCCGACAATCTCCGGTTCAATGTGTTCATACGTCTTCGGTGTTTTCATTACGGCGCTTACGTGTACGCCCCCCTTGTGGGCAAACGCACTCTCGCCGACGAACGCCATATTTTTTTTGTGCTTCAGATTCGCCAGTTCGCTTACGTAGCGGGAAACATCTGTGATTTTTTTCAGCTGTTCTTTTCCAACGGTTTCACATCCCATCTTTATTTCAAGGTTGGGGATAATGGAGCAGAGATTGGCGTTTCCGCAGCGTTCGCCGTAGCCGTTGATCGTTCCCTGCACGTGGGTTGCTCCGTGCTGAATGGCGGCAAGCGCATTTGCAACGCCGACTTCCGAATCGTTGTGAGTATGAATTCCCAGTTGAACAGTGATCGATGATTTTATTTCGTCAACAATGCCGGATACTTCCCACGGCATCGTGCCGCCGTTCGTATCGCATAGAACAATAACGTCCGCGCCGGACTGCTGCGCCGCCTGCAGTGTTTTTATCGCGTATGCCTTGTCGGACTTATATCCGTCAAAGAAATGCTCCGCATCATACACAACTTCTTTGCCGTTCTTTTTCAAATATGCCACAGAGTCGGAAATGATCTCGAGATTCTCTTCCTCCGTGATCTGCAGCGCCTCTTTCACATGAAGGATCCATGTTTTGCCGAAGATCGTCACAACCGGGGTTTGCGCATCGAGCAGCGCCTTAATGTTTGCATCATCTTCAACTCTGTTCTTTGCGCGGCGCGTACTTCCGAACGCGGCGACCTTGGCGTGAACAAAGTGAATGTCGCGCGCCTTCTCGAAGAATTCCATATCCTTCGGATTGGAGCCGGGCCATCCCCCTTCGATGTAGTCGATGCCGAATGCATCAAGACGCTTTGCGATCTTGATCTTGTCCTCGGCCGAGAAAGAAACTTCTTCCCCCTGGGTTCCATCCCGCAGCGTTGTATCGTATGTAAAAATTTTTTTCATTGTCATATGCATGAATGATGTCGCGGCGGATAATGAAACAAATTAATTCGCCGTCTTTCCTCTGTTGCGGTGAACGGTTATTTCTTCCAGTTTTCCGGCCGCAATCCCCGCACCGCTTCGCCCGCTTTCCACATTTCGGAGTTTTTCCATTCATCCAGTTCCTTTTGCAGAATGGAACGGTAATCCGGAGAACTTGTTGAATCAAGAACCCGTTTTGTTTCTACGCCGTATTGAACGTCGCGGTACAGTAATTCAAACAACGGACGATTTGCCGTTTCAAATTTTTTCGCCCAATCAAGCGCTCCGCGCTGTGCGGTGACCGAACATGCCGCAAACATCCAGTCCATTCCGTGTTTTCCTACAAGAGGATACAGGCTTTGCGTGGCTTCTTCCACCGTTTCGTTGAATGCTTCGCTGGGTGAATGTCCCATTTGGCGCAGAACATCGTATTGCGCCTTCATCAATCCGGCAATTGCACCCATCAACACACCGCGCTCGCCGGTAAGATCGGAAAGAACTTCTTTTTCAAATGTTGTGGGGAACAAATATCCCGAACCAATGGCGATACCGCATGCAATCGCGCGTTCACGTGCTTTACCGGTCGCATCCTGGAATACGGCAAAGCTGGCGTTAATTCCGCTTCCGGCCAGGAAATTACTCCGCACCGTACGTCCGCTTCCTTTCGGCGCAACCAGAACCACATCAACATCCGCCGGCGGAATAACATTTGTTTGATCTTTGAAAACGATTGAGAAACCGTGCGAAAAATATAACGCCTGACCTTTTTTCAAATTCTTTTTCACAACTTCCCACTGCTGCTTTTGCCCGGAATCGGAGAGCAGATATTGAACGATCGTCCCTTTTTGGATCGCTTCTTCAATATTTGAGAAAAGATTTTTCCCTTCCACCCAGCCGTCGCGGATGGCGTCACTCCATCCTTGTCCCCCCTTGCGCTGGCCGACAATAACGTTAATGCCATTGTCTCGCATGTTGAGCGATTGTCCGTATCCTTGCGGACCGTAACCGATAATCGCCACAACCTCGTTCTTTAAAAATTCCTTTGCTTTCTCAAGCGGATATTCCTCGCGGGTAACAACTTCTTCAACTGTTCCGCCAAAATTGATCTGTGCCATGTGTCTCTCCTGAATTTTCCGGCGCCGGGAACACAAAGATATCTTTCTTCGTCTTTCCTCGCCCTTGCGGTGAAATGTATTATGTATTAATTTTTCAATCGTTACGGAAGCGTTGTTGCTCCCATCAAATATTTATCCACGCTGCGCGCCGCTTTGCGTCCTTCGCTGATCGCCCAAACAACAAGAGATTGACCGCGCCGCATATCTCCGGCTGAAAATATTCCCGGAACAGAACTCATATACTCCTTATCGGTGGAAACGTTGCTGCGTGCATCAAGAGCAACGCCAAGCTCATCAAGCAGACCGCTCTTAGTCGGACCGTTGAATCCCATCGCCAGTAATACCAGGTCGGCTTCCAGTGTGAACTCCGTTCCGGTGACGGGTGCAAAATTCGGCGGAGGACCGACGCGGATCGCGTGAAGTGTTGTAACGTTTCCATTTACATCACCTCCAAATTTTGTCGTAGCAAGAGCCCAGTCCCGCGTTCCACCTTCTTCGTGCGAACTTTCCGTTCGTAATTGCAGCGGCCATTGCGGCCACGGCGTTGAAGCAGCACGTTCAAGCGGCGGTTTGGGCATAATTTCAAACTGATGTACCGATTTCGCTTTTTGACGCAAACTTGTTCCAAGACAATCCGCACCGGTGTCGCCGCCGCCGATAATGATGACGCGTTTCCCTGTGGCGAGAATGTCTTTTGCGGGATCTGATGAATCGCCGGCGTTGCGGCGATTTTGCTGCGGAAGAAATTCCATCGCAAAATGGATCCCTTTCAATTCTCGTCCCGGTACTTTTAGGTCGCGCGGAGATTCCGATCCGCCGCACAAAAGGATAGCATCATACGACCGCCGCAATTCGTCTGCGGAAATATTCACGCCGACATTTGTCTTCGTTGTAAAAACAATTCCTTCCGCCTGCAATTGTTCTACGCGGCGATCAAGCAGATGTTTTTCAAATTTGAAGTCGGGAATTCCGTACCGAAGCAATCCTCCTACCCGGTCATTCTTCTCATACACTGTTACGCGGTGTCCGGCGCGATTCAATTGCTGCGCGGCCGCCAAACCGGACGGACCCGATCCAATCACGGCTACTGTTTTACCGGTTCGTTTTACCGGCGGTTCGGGTTTTATCCAACCGTGTTTGAATGCATACTCTATGATCGTTCTTTCGATCACTTTGATCGTCACGGGCGGTTCATTAATTCCCAGCACGCAGGATGCTTCGCACGGCGCGGGACAGACGTTGCCGGTAAATTCTGGAAAATTATTTGTTGAGTGTAAGATTCGAATCGCTTCTTCCCAGCGATTTTTATAGATGAGATCATTCCAGTGCGGGATAACGTTGTTTACGGGACAACCCGATTGACAGAACGGTATTCCGCAATCCATGCAGCGGGCACCCTGCGTTTGCACTTTTTCTTCGGCAAAAGCAGTGTACACATCACGCCAATCCTCCAGGCGCTCTAATGCGGGTCTGCGCTGCGGAACTTCGCGCTGATATTCCATGAATCCGGTTGGCTTACCCATTAACCGCCTCCTTGTCCGAACCATTCTTTTTCAGAGTGACTGTCTCCTCGAGCATTTTTTGTTTTGCATTTAAGACTCGTTTATAGTCATGTGGAAATACTTTCACAAACTTCATCTTGAATGTTTCCCATTCAATAAGGATCCTCTCTCCGCGCCGGCTTCCGGTCAGATCAACGTGCCTCTTGATGAGATTTTGTACGAGACGTTCGTCGTCAATGTTGAGGGCATCAAGATCAACGATGGATTTATTGCACATTTTTGTTGCAAATTCTCCATCCTCATCCAATACAAACGCATATCCGCCCGACATGCCGGCGGCGAAATTCTTTCCCGTCTTGCCAAGCACCACAACGATGCCGTTCGTCATATATTCGCATCCGTTTGCGCCAACAGATTCCACCACAACGGTTGCACCGGAATTCCGGACGGCAAATCGCTCGCCTGCTTTTCCGCCAAAATACGCTTCGCCGCTCGTCGCGCCGTATAACACGACATTACCGACGATCGAATTATCTTCGGGAACAAAACTGGAATTTTTCGGCGGAAAAATAATGATCTTTCCTCCCGACAGTCCTTTGCCGACATAATCGTTTGCATCTCCTTCAAGTTTCAGCGTTACACCTTTGGAAAGGAATGCTCCGAAACTTTGTCCTGCCGAACCGGTGAAGTTGATTGTGATCGTGCTTTCCGGCAATCCTTCGGCGCCGTAATATTTTGCAATACGCCCGCTGAGCAATGCTCCCACTGTCCGGTGCACGTTTCTGATCGTCAGCGATAATTCAACAGGTTTCTTTTCTTCGAGTGCAATTTTTGTCTGTTCAAGCAGCTGATAGTCGAGCGCTTCGTTGATGCCGTGGTCCTGCGGAATCATACAGCGTCGGCCGATCCTTAACGGCACCGTCGGCTGATGAAGGATGGAAGAGAGGTCTACTCCCTTCGCTTTCCAATGGTCAACATCTTTTCTCTGTTGAAGCATGTCAACGCGCCCGATCATTTCATCCAGCGTGCGGAATCCAAGTTTCGCCATGATCTCGCGGACTTCATCAGCGATAAAAAAGAAAAAGTTGATGACGTGTTCCGGCGTGCCCGTGAATTTTTTTCTCAGCTCCGGGTCCTGCGTTGCAATACCAACGGGACAGGTGTTGAGATGACACTTCCGCATCATGATGCATCCCATTGCGATGAGAGGAGTTGTTGAGAAACCGAATTCTTCCGCGCCAAGAAGCGCAGCAATGACAACATCGCGCCCCGTTTGCAGTTTGCCGTCCGTTTGCAGGCGAACGCGGCTGCGAAGATCGTTCATCACCAATACCTGCTGTGTCTCGGCAAGGCCAAGCTCCCACGGAACTCCGGCATGTTTGATCGATGTCAGCGGCGATGCACCTGTTCCGCCGTTGTCTCCGCTGATCAGGATCATATCGGCGTGCGCTTTGGCAACACCGGCCGCCACGGTTCCAACACCGACTTCGGAAACCAGTTTCACCGAGATTCTCGCGATCGGGTTCACATTTTTCAGATCATAGATCAATTGCGCAAGGTCTTCTATAGAATAGATGTCGTGATGCGGCGGCGGCGAAATTAGTCCGACGCCGGCGATCGAATGCCGCGTCTTTGCGATCACTTCGTCAACTTTGAAACCGGGAAGCTGACCTCCCTCGCCCGGCTTCGCTCCCTGCGCGATTTTAATCTGGATCTCATCTGCATTCACAAGATAATTAGCCGTTACACCAAATCGTCCGGAGGCAACCTGCTTGATCGCGCTTCTCCGCAGATCACCATTAGCATCGGAACGGAATCGCGCTTCATCCTCTCCCCCTTCGCCGGTGTTCGATTTTCCGCCGATGCGGTTCATTGCAATGGCGATCGTTTCGTGCGCTTCTTTGCTGATGGAACCGAACGACATTGCTCCCGTTACAAACCGCTTTACAATCTGCTTTGCCGGTTCAACATCTTCTATGTGAACACTTCTTGTTCCTTCTTTGAACTCCATTAATCCGCGAAGCGTGAAGAATTCTTTGTTCTGATCGTTGAGAGCGCTTGTAAACTCCTTAAATGTCTTGAAATCCCTTTTGCGTACAGATTGCTGCAACTTCGTTACCGTTGTCGGATTGATGAGATGACGTTCACCGCTGCTGCGGAAGTGATAATTTCCGCCGAGATCAAGTTCGGTATTTGCCTGCGAGAACGGCTGAAATGCGAATTCGTGTTTTCTTCTCGCCTCTTCCACTAACACGTCCAGCCCTATCCCTTCAATGCGCGATGATGTGCCGTGAAAATATTTTTCCACCACTTTTTTATTTAATCCGATGATCTCAAATATCTGCGCTCCCCGATAACTTTGCAGTGTTGAAATTCCCATTTTGGAAAAGACTTTTAACAATCCTTTCCCAACTGCCTTTTTATAGTTTTTCACCGCATATTCCGCCGTCACATCTTTTGATAATCTTCCTTTGTTGGCAAGATCCTCGATCGTTTCAATGGCAAGATATGGATTGACGGCGCTTGCTCCGTAGCCGATCAATAAACAATAATGCATTATCTCGCGCGGCTCTCCGGATTCAACAACGAGCGCAACCTGCGTGCGGGTTTTTTCTCTTACCAAATGATTGTGTACGGCCGTCATTGCCAATAAACTCGGGATCGGCGCATATTCTTCATCCGAACCGCGGTCGGAAAGAATGATGATGGAATATCCCGACTCGATCGCCAGCGATGCGCGGCGGCAAAGACCGTCGAGCGCCCGCTCCAGTTCCTGTTCGCCGCCGTTCACGCGGAACAGCATCGGCAGTGTGGTTGTTAGAAAATCTCCCTGCGAAACACGGCGAAGTTTTTCCAGTTCAACATTCGTCAGTATCGGATGCTGCAGTTTCAGTGTGTGACAATGCAGCGGCGTTTCTTCCAGAATGTTTCTTTCGGTGCCAATATAGCTTGTCAGCGACATCACAAATTCTTCGCGGATCGGATCGATCGGCGGATTGGTCACCTGCGCGAACAATTGTTTGAAGTAATTGAACAGCGACTGCGGTTTGTCGGACAAACACGCCAGCGGCGTGTCGGTTCCCATTGAACCGATCGCCTCTTCGCCGTTCACCGCCATCGGCGTTACGATCATCCGCACATCTTCGTCGCTGTAGCCGAACATTCGTTGCCGCTGCACAATATCTTTTTCGCTCAACACGTGCGAGCGCGGAGGCTCGGCAAGCTGCTCAAGCGTTATCTGATTCTCTTTGATCCAGTTACCGTACGGCTTGCGCGAACTTAATTGCGCTTTGATCTCTTCGTCAAGAATTACCCTCTTCTGCTCAAGGTCAACCAGCAGCATTTTTCCCGGTTCAAGTCTCCCCTTCGTTTTTACCCTCTCCTGTTCGATCGGAAGCACGCCGACTTCCGATGCCATGATCAGTAATCCGTCGTGAGTTTCAATATACCGTGCGGGACGAAGTCCGTTCCGGTCCAGTGTCGCACCGATAACTTTTCCGTCGGTGAATGCGACTGCCGCCGGTCCGTCCCACGGCTCCATCAGCGACGCATGATATTCATAGAATGCTTTTTTCTCCGGCGACATGGTTACATCCATGCTCCACGCTTCGGGGATCAGCATAGACATAACGTGCGGCAGACTTCTTCCGGAGTGATACAATAATTCAACGGCGTTATCGAGCGCGGCGGAATCGCTGCCATCGGGCTGAATGATCGGAAATAATTTTTTCATGTCGTCGCCGAACAGATCGGATTTCAAGACCGACTGGCGTGCATACATCCAGCTAACATTGCCGCGCATCGTATTGATCTCGCCGTTGTGACTCACAAATCTGAATGGATGCGCCAGGTGCCAGTTCGGCATTGTGTTGGTGGAAAAGCGCTGATGCACAAGACACAGTGCGCTTTCCGTGTCGGTATCCGACAGTTCGCTGTAGAACTGCTTGATCTGCGGAGCAAGCAGCAGTCCCTTATAGATGATCACGCGTGACGACAGCGAAGGAATATAAAAGAAATCTTTTTCTTTGATATCGGATGCATAGAGCTCGGCTTCCACCCGTTTTCGCACTACAAACAGTTTGCGGTCGAATTCTTCCCGCGTCATTCCTTCTGCGCGGCGGATAAAGATCTGCTCTATATAAGGCTGCGAAGCGCGTGCTATGCGGCCGATCGCATCGGCACCCACTGGCGTATCTCTCCATCCGAGCACGGTCAGTTCTTCTTCCCGGACGATGCGCTCTAAAATTCCTTCGCAGATCAACCGCGACGTTTGATTCACCGGCAGGAAGACAATGCCGACCCCATACTCCCCTTCTTCGGGAAGCGTGATGCCGATACTTTTGCATTCTTTAACGAAAAATTTGTGGGGAATCTGAATCGTTATCCCCGCACCGTCCCCTGTTTCAGGATCGCAGCCGCACGCGCCCCGGTGTGTAAGATTGATCAGGATCTCAATTCCTTTTGTGATAACATCGTGGGACCGCTCTCCTTTGATGTTCACAATAAAACCGATCCCGCACGCATCGTGTTCGTTGCGCGGATCGTAAAGAGGAAAATTGTCCCCGTTTTGGTATGGTTCTTTCATTCTTACACTTCTCCGACAAATTCTCTTTTTAAGGCAACGCGCCCGGTGCGGGCAATTTCCTTTATGTGGAACGGTTTCAGCATTTTGATGATCGCATCAACCTTTTGTCCGCTTCCCGTTGATTCCACCGTCACAGTTTTATGACTGATGTCGATGATCTTGGCCTGAAAGATCTCCACGATCTGCATGATCTCCGAACGATTGTCCGGCGTTGTGCCGATCTTGATCAGCGCAAGTTCCCTCTCCATAAAACTGTCATACGTCAGATCGACAACTTTCAGCGTATCGATCAGCTTATTCAGTTGTTTAATGATCTGTTCGATGATGGCATCATCTCCGCGGGTAACAATCGTCATTCGGGAGACAGAAATATCTTCGGTCGGACCAACGGTGATACTTTCCAGATTGTACCCTTTTGCCGAGAACATCCCTGCTACGCGGTTCAACGCGCCAAACTTATTTTCTAGCAATACGGAGATCGTATGTTTGTGCGTTGTTTCGTTGGCGGGTATTTCTGTGCTGTTGCTCATACGTTATCCTTTGGTAATAGTGACCATTTCAATGTCTGATTCTTTTTCGCCGTTGATAGACACCGTCTTTTCTTCCGGCATATCGATAATTTCATGATAGGTCTGTCCCGCCGGAATCATCGGATAGACATTATCCTCTTTTACCACTTTGAATTCTGCAAGCACCGGACCGTCAATAGTAAACATTTTATTAATAACGTCCTCCACCTCATCCGTCAGCGTTGCACGAAAACCCGGAATGCCGTACGCTTCGGCAAGTTTCACGTAATCCGGACCGAACATTTCCACTTGCGAATACCGCTTACGCCAGAACAGTTCCTGCCACTGACGGACCATTCCAAGATAACCATTGTTAAGGATAATTATTTTAATGGGCACACTGTGTTCGCGGATTGTCGCCAGTTCTTGAATATTCATCTGAAACCCTCCGTCGCCGCTGATCGAAATGACCGGAAAATCTTTTCGTGCAAACGCGGCACCCATCGATGCGGGAAGCGAAAACCCCATCGTTCCAAGTCCCCCGGATGTCAAATGCGTGCGCGGATACACGTATTTGTAAAATTGTGCGGTCCACATTTGATGCTGCCCCACATCGCTGACGATAATGGCTTTCCCTTTGGTGATTTCAGAAATTTTTTGAATGACGTGCTGCATCCGGATATATTTTCCGTTCCGGTAGCGAAGCGGGTGCTCTTCCTTCCAATTTTTTATTGTCTGGATCCAATCTTTTGTGTCAAGCGCTGTTACGGATGGCAGTAATTGCTGAAGCACCTTTTTCACGTCGCCGACGATCGGAACATCGACCTTAACATTCTTACTGATGTTCGACGGATCAACATCGATATGGATCTTCTTTGCTTCGGGTGCAAACGCATCCGTCTTACCTGTTACTCGGTCGTCAAACCGTGCGCCGACCGAAATTAAAAGATCGGAATAATTCACGGCGGAATTTGAATACCATGTGCCATGCATTCCCAACATGCCAAGCGAGAGTTCGTCGGTCTCCGGAAATGCGCCGAGCCCGTGCAGTGTTGTCGTCACCGGAATTTTTGTTTTGTGCGCGAACTTCGTCAACTCTTCTGAAGCGTTGGAAAGAATTGTTCCGCCGCCGACATACAGCACCGGACGTTTTGCTTTTGCAATCAAGGCGATGGCTTTGTCCAATTGTTTTTGATGTCCTTCAATGTGGGGAACGTACGAACGCATCTTCACGTTTTTCGGATAACTGAACATTGTTTTCATCGCCATAACATCTTTAGGAAGATCGACCAGCACGGGGCCGGGCCGGCCGGTCGTAGCAACATAGAATGCTTCTTTGATCGTTGCGGCAAGCTCGTTCACATCGCGAACAAGATAATTGTGTTTTGTGATCGGACGGGTGATGCCGACAATATCTGCTTCCTGAAAGGCATCGTTGCCGATCAGCTTCAGCGCAACTTGGCCGGTAAATACCACGATCGGTATCGAGTCCATATATGCATCGGCAATTCCGGTCACCGTGTTCGTTGCACCCGGACCGGATGTCACAAGGGCGACACCGGGTTTGCCGCTGGCTTTTGCGTAACCTTCTGCGGCATGCACTGCGCCTTGTTCGTGCCGGGTAAGGATATGTTTGATGTCGGAAATATCGTGGAGCGCATCATAGATGCCGATCACGGCACCGCCGGGATATCCGAAAACGATATCAACTTTTTCTTCGATCAACGATCGAACAAAGATTTCTGCGCCGGTCATTTGCCGTTGCGGAGACGGGGGAGAAGTATGTTGAGTCATAGAACACCTGTTAAATAATAACAATACACAACCTCGGTGCAGAGGTTACGCCCTGTTATTATTTCTCACGTGTTGCTGATTGATTTTTTTGTGATATGTTTTTTTGGGAGTAACCTCTGCGTTTTCTTAGCCGATAATAGTTAGGCGTAGAATCGCAAAAGTAATTCCCAAAAGAATAATAATGCCGCTCAGCGGAAGAAGTGTTGCCGGCACAGCAATCGTACTAACGCGCATGCGCTTCGAAACGATTTCTGTATGTGTGTTGTATGCGGGCATTCTTTTGTTGGTTACGTTAGAAGTGCAACTTGGTTACACATATATAAGATACCATAATCCGTTCCGTTGTCAAGAAAATATTTCGTATCTTAAAAAAAATTATTCCTTTTATGGTTTATCAATCTCACGATACGATCGCGGCAATTGCTACACCGATTGGTGTTGGCGGTATATCCGTTATAAGAATTAGCGGGCCTGCGGCGTTTAATATGGCCGATGCCGTGTTCCGAGGATCTGCGGCAGCAAAAGATTCTGTCTCCCATTCAATCCACTATGGATCCGTTGTAGACCCTGTTTCACGTGAAACTATCGATACCATACTTTTGTCTGTTTTTCGTAACCCAAATTCATATACAGGCGAAGACATTGTAGAGCTAAGTTCGCATGGCGGGTATTATGTTTCGCAAAAAATTCTGTTGCTCTTGTATCATATGGGTGCCCGGCCGGCAGAACCGGGGGAGTTTACTCTTCGGGCATTCCTTAATGGTAAACTTGACCTGGCTCAAGCGGAAGCCGTTGCCGATATAATACATTCTAAGACCGAACGGGCTCACAAGGCTTCTGTTGAACAATTAAGCGGAAAACTTTCTGCGATAGTTAAAGACCTTAGAGAGGAAATACTTAATATTTGTTCATTGCTTGAACTTGAACTGGATTTTTCGCAAGAGGGAATTGCATTAACGGACAAAAATACTGTTGTAGAAAAACTATTGCGTGTTGAAAAGAGTGTTAACAACCTCTCTGCAAGTTACCGGGAAGGGAAGATCATTAAAGAGGGAATCAGAGTGGCGCTTGTGGGAAAGCCAAACGCCGGCAAATCAAGCCTCTTGAATGTTTTATTGATGGAGGAGAGAGCAATTGTCAGCGAAATTGCCGGAACTACCAGGGACACCATCGAAGAAAGCATTCTTCTGGATGGAGTGGAATTTGTTTTTAACGATACGGCGGGTTTAAGAGAATCGATTGATACGCTTGAGCTCGAGGGTATTAAAAGAACCTCTCGGGCCATAGAGGGGGCAGACGTAATTCTTTTATTACTTGATGGTTCTCTGAATCACTCCCCGGAAGATTTAAATTTTTACAATGATCTTATTGAAAAATATCGGAATTCAAAATCCATCCTGTGGCTGATAAATAAATCTGATATCAAGACAAAATTTGTGAATCCTCTCGGGATTGACAATCCAATATGGATTTCGTGTAAAACTCACGAAGGCATTAATGCCCTTAAGAAAAGACTCCTTGAGACTTCTCTTCCTCATTATGACTCTGCGGCTGCCTCGGTAACCATAACCAGTGGCCGGCACAGGGATGCCCTCGAAAAGGCTTCTCTGTCTATAGGGTCGGCCAGAAAAACTATAGAGGGGGGCCTTGGGGGCGATTTTGCCGCGGTTGATTTAAGGGGTGCGCTCAACTATCTTGGTGAGATTATAGGAATTACCACTCCCGATGACATTCTAAACAACATTTTTTCAAACTTTTGTATAGGGAAATAATCTGTCGGATTTTCAATGCTCCATTGCTTATCGAAGCCCCGGATTAGATGGTTCCACGTGAAACACTTTGCTGATAAATAACCCAAAACCATATTATGATGTAATTGTTGTCGGCGGCGGTCACGCAGGGATAGAAGCGTCCTTGGCTGCTTCCAGGATGGGCTGCTTAACTCTTTTGGTATCTCTTAAGTCTAACGCCATTGGAAGAATGTCTTGCAATCCGGCAATCGGGGGGACCGCCAAGGGACACCTGGTTCGGGAAATAGATGCTCTGGGCGGTGAAATGGGAAAGATTGCCGACGCTACGGGAATTCAATTTAAGATGTTAAACACATCTAAGGGTCCGGCGGTTTGGTCGCCCCGGAGCCAGAACGACAGGGAGTGGTACTCAAAAGAAGCTCAGAGAAGAGTTGTCCATCAAAATAATCTGGATGTTATTGAGGACTCGGTTGCCGAAATTATCGTTAAGCTGAATACGCTAAAGGGGATTCGGACTTTCCTTCGTCATGAAATTTCCTGCGGTGCCATGGTGCTTTGTGCGGGGACTTTTCTTAATGGTTTGATGCACACCGGCGAAAAGAATAGGGTGGGAGGAAGGTTTGGGGAAGCTCCTGCTCTTGGTGTTACCGAGAGTTTGCGCTCTCTGGGATTTTCTTCGGGAAGATTAAAAACCGGAACTCCTCCGCGTATCGATCTTAACAGTATCGATCTTTCTAAAACAGAAATTCAAAATAGCGACAATCCCCCAATTCCTTTTTCTTACCACAATGAAAAAATATTAAACCGGTTGATTCCGATGTATTTAACGTACACAAATCCGGCAACCCATAATATTTTGGAAAAAGGTTTTGACCGCTCTCCATTGTTTACAGGTCGAATCAAGGGGGTGGGCCCCCGTTATTGTCCTTCTATTGAAGATAAGATCTTTCGATTCGCCGATAGAGATCGCCATCAGATATTTCTTGAGCCGGAGGGTTACGACACCAATGTAGTTTATGTGAACGGGTTTTCAACGAGCCTTCCGGAGGAAATTCAGTTTGAAGGAATTCGATCTATTGTCGGGCTGGAAAATTCTAAAATGATCCGGCCCGGCTATGCCGTTGAATATGATTACTTTCCGCCGCACCAGCTGCGGCATACACTTGAAACAAAAATAGTAGCCGGGCTTTTTCTTGCCGGACAGATCAACGGAACATCGGGGTATGAAGAGGCGGCGGGACAAGGATTGATTGCAGGAATAAACGCGGCCTTAAAAATTCAAAAAAGAAATCCATTTGTTGTTCAGCGAAGCGAAGGATACATTGGTGTCATGATCGATGATCTAATTAATAAGTCTACGGACGAACCTTATCGCATGTTCACTTCGCGGGCAGAATACCGGTTGTTGTTAAGACAGGATAATGCCGACCGTAGATTAATGCGGGCCGGCTTTGAGTTGGGATTGATTGCACAAGAAATGATTGAACGTCTTGATGAAAAAGAAAATATTGTGGAAGAAACAATTCGATATTTACAATCAACAACTATTTCTCCCGCAAAAATAAATCCGCTGCTTGAGTCGAAAAACGAATCGCCGATTCTCGAAAACGATCTCTTATCAAAAATTATTCGCCGCACAAATATCGGTGTATGGGATGTTGCACAAGTGGTTGAAATTGAAAATATTAAAACAAATTTGTTGCGCGCGGATGTTGGTCAGCAGGTAGAAATTGATATGAAGTATGAAGGTTACATTCGTCGACAAAACGAACAGATACTTCGCTTTGCAAAATTCGAGGAATATATTATTCCTGAACATTTTGATTACACATTAATCTCTTCGCTCAGTACCGAGGGGAAGGAAAAATTACATAAAATTCGTCCCCGCTCAATCGGGCAGGCGTCAAGAATTTCGGGGGTTACCAACTCCGACATTTCTGTGCTGAGCATATTTTTAAAACAACTCGAAGGAAGGTAAATCTTCGGGGTATTTTTTTTCAGTTTACCCCTCCGGTTTCACGTGGAACTATGAACGAAGAAGAGCTCTGGCTATATTCTCTTTGCAAGAACAACGGTGTTGCTATAACGGACATACAAATTCGCCGTCTTTCCGCCTTCAAATCATTGCTTCTTGATTGGAACAAGAAAATCAATCTTGTTTCCCGGAAGAACGAAGAAAACATTTGGCGGGGACACATATCGCTTTCGGTTTCGTTATTGTTCAAACTAAATTTCCGGCCGCGAATGAGGATTCTCGATCTGGGAACCGGCGGCGGCTTTCCCGGTATTCCTTTGGCCATCATGCTTCCAGAATGCTCGTTCCTTCTGCTCGACTCCACTCAAAAAAAAGTGACGGCCGTGCAGTCTATGGCGGACTCGCTTGAGCTTTCAAATGTACGCTCGGCTTGGGGAAGGGCGGAAGACTTACAAAACAAGCCCGAATATTATCATACCTTTGACGCGGTCGTTGTTCGCTCGGTAAGCAATCTCACAAATCTTTTGAATTGGGGGTTACCTTTTCTTAAACAGTTTAAGGGTGAAAATATTCATTCTGAAAAGGTTACCGTGGCCGTTCCTTCTTTAATAACCTTTAAGGGGTCCGAAATTGAAGAGGAAGAACAATCGGCGAAAAATGCTTATCCCAATATTATTTTAAAGGACATACCATTAATCTTTCGCGGAAGCGAATGTTTTGATAATCTCGACAAAAAACTTATCGTCGCCCACTTGAATTAATCCGAGGTCGTTGTGGAAAATAAAGAACTCTTTTTTCAGCTGCAAAAACTCTCCACGGAACAACGCAATCCATCTTCAATGGATATTGATGCGCGTTCTGTCACAGATATTCTGACCATCATTAATAGCGAAGATAAAAAAGTTGCGCTTGCCGTTGAGACGCAGATTCCCTACATCGCCATGGCGGTTGAACTGGTTGTTAAAGCTTTTCGAAGCGGGGGAAGATTAATCTATGTTGGGGCCGGCACAAGCGGACGCGTAGGGGTTGTCGATGCAAGCGAATGTCCTCCTACATTCGGCGTACCGCATGATATGGTTCAGGGTGTAATCGCCGGTGGCGAGGGGGCTATGTTCAAGGCGGTAGAGGGGGCGGAAGATAAGCCCGAGGGTGGTGCGCGCGACGTTGATGTCAAAGATGTCGGGCCAAACGATGTCGTCTGCGGCATTGCCGCAAGTATGCGCACGCCATATGTGATCGGAGCGGTGGTTCGCGCAAAAGCTCGCGGGGCAAAAACATTATATGTTACTACGAATCCCCGCACGAATTTAGATCTTCCGGAATACAGACCGCTTGCCGACGCACTTGATGTTGCCATCTGCGCCGAGGTTGGGCCCGAAGTGGTGATGGGTTCCACAAGAATGAAAAGCGGAACCGCACAGAAGATGATACTGAACATGATTACAACTGCGGCGATGATCCGCCTCGGCAAGATCTATGAAAATATGATGATCGATCTGCAGATGACGAACAATAAATTAGTCGAAAGAGCAAAACGGGTGGTGATGACCGTTACCGGTGTTGATTATGCGGTAGCAGAAAAACACCTGGGTGATGCCGGTGGACATGTGAAGACGGCCATTGTCATGATCAAGGCAAATGTTGGATACGATGAGGCGACAGAACGATTACGGCGGGCAAGCGGATTTGTCAGGGCTGCAATCGAAGGAAAGGAATATACCATTGCTTAATCTTCGCCGTTCTTCCCGGCCTTAAAAGCCAACGCTATTCGCCTCCAAAATACTCTGCGATTTTATCCGCCGAAGGTTTACCTTTTTTGTCAACGCAAATTTCTTGACTACAATATTTGCCGTTTTTAATTTTGCCTCAACATTGTTCCACTAATTAACTTTTTCAAACAAATGTTGGAGGCATTATGAACGTCGTTAACATGAAACAATTTTCGGGCACAAAAAATTTGAAGGCGTTTTTTGATATTGAAACAACGGAGGGAATCACGATCAAAGGATTCAAGATCGCCGATGGTAAGAATGGCCTTTTTGTGGGGGTTCCTTCAGATCAGGATAAGACCGACAAAGGAAAGTATTGGGACAAGGTTTTGATGTCAAAAAAATTACGGGAAAAACTTACGGATATTGCGCTGGAGGAATATTCTAAGGTTGCGGCAGAAAAATAACCCGCGCCTGCTGCTGTCTGGAACAAAAAAACGTCCTCGCTGAGGACGTTTTATATTCTCCGATAACTTACCGCTTTAATGCGACGCGGCAGCCGTTTCGTAGTCAATTCCTTGTGCTTTTAACACGGCCTTAGCTTTTATGGCAAAGAAAGCCAAATAGCCGAACAAGAAGATTGTGATGATATATGATAGATGAATATTGTTAAACACATCGCTGATCCATCCCTGGAGCGGCGGAATAAGTGCTCCTCCAAGAATCATCATAATGAGGAATGTAGAGCCCTGGCTGGTATATTTTCCAAGTCCCGCAATAGAAAGAGAGAAGATGCACGGCCACATCACCGAGCAAAAAAGTCCGCCGCTGATAAATGCAAATACTGCTATTTTTCCCGTTGTCAACATTCCGATAGACATTGCCGCCATACCAAGCAGAGAGAATACCAATAGGGTCTTCGCCGGTTTTTCCTGACCGATAAAAAATCCGACGATCTGAATGGCGATGACAAAAGCATAGACATAGAGATCGCTCACGTCGGTTCCGTTAAGAATATTCGCGCCGAGAACAACTCCAAACGCAACATAAGGAACAATAACCGTTAAAATATTTTTCCACATTTTAGGAAGATTGAAAACGGTAATGGCGCCGGTCCATCGGCCAATCATTAAGCTTCCCCAGAACAGCGAGATAAAGCGGGAAATCTCCGATTTATCATATCCGCCGAATTCGGGCAACTTCAAGAGCGCCCCCATGTTGCTCTGGATCGTTACTTCAACGCCGACATAGACAAATATTCCGATCATGCCATACACGAGCTGCGGATACTTCAGTGCGCCTCGTCCCGGTTCGATGTGTTCATCCTGAACGATCTTTGGAAGATTGGAAAAGATAAAGAACAGCGCTACGGCAATAAATAATCCTGCAAGGAACACATACATTTGATTGATCGATCCGATCTCAACCTGCACGTTTTTCGTCAGTCCTCCAAAAAGGAAATAGCTGACGATCAGCGGACCGATTGTCGTACCGAACGAGTTAACTCCGCCGGCCAGATTCAGGCGGTGAGCGCCCGTTTCGGGGTTGCCCAGCGCAATCGCAAACGGTTGTGCGCAGGTCTGCTGAAGAGAGAATCCGATCGCTATAAGAAAGAGCGAACTTAAGATGAGCCAATAGTTTCCAATGTTCACTGCGCCGATCATCGCCAGCGCGCCGGCGGCGGAGACAAACAGACCGTACGCAATTCCCATTTTATAGCCGATCTTGTTCAGAAAATCTATTTTCATCAATCGCTCAATTAAATAGAGCGCCAGCGAACCGACGAAGTAGGCAAGATAAAATGCCAGGTCGATCAGCTGTGACTGGAATTGCGTTAAATTAAAGTGTTCTTTGCAGAACGGAATAAAAACGCCGTTGGATGCCGCCAAAAATCCCCAAAAGAAAAAAACGGTTATCAGGGTTCCAAACTGTGATTTTGTTGATGATGTGCTCATGGATGGTAATATGTTTTGTGAAATAAAATTTTTGGGTTTCGGACCGCTGTCCGCTGTGTTCGGCTAGAGTACGATATAAAACGAAAGAATTCAACTATTATTATAAGGATACTTCGTTTGAAAGGAAAATTTTTTTCCGTACCTTTGTTCGTCGTGTAAGAGGAGCATGGTACTCCTCTTTTTTATTACCAGTCTAATCATATGGATATTGTTCAGGCGATCATACTCGGAATTATTCAAGGATTAACAGAGTTCCTTCCTATCAGCAGCACGGGACACCTGCGGATTATTCCTGCGCTTTTGGGCTGGAACGATCCGGGGGCGGCCTTCACCGCCGTGATACAATTTGGAACGCTGGTTGCCGTGCTTTTGTATTTTAGAAAAGATATTGCCGCTATAATGGCCGCGGTCATTAAAGGAGTGTTGGACAGAAAACTCTTCCACAGCCGCGATGCTCAGTTGGGGTGGATGATCGGTGCGGGGACCATACCGATCGTTTTTTTCGGCCTGCTGTTAAAACATCAAATTGAAACATCGTTCCGGTCACTGTATGTTATCAGCGCATCGTTCATTCTTCTTGCGGTCATGTTGATAATTGCTGAACATTTTACAAAAAAGAAAATTGCGCGGGGCGAGAAGTTGAAATCGCTGGACGATCTCTCCTGGAAAGAGATTATCGCCGTCTCCTTTTGGCAATGCGTTGCTCTTATCCCGGGTTCCTCCCGCTCCGGAACAACAATCACCGGTGGTCTATTCTCGGGTATGAGCAGGGAAACTGCGGCAAGGTTCTCATTCTTATTGTCGCTTCCATCGGTCTTTGCCGCCGGAATATTAGAGCTGGTAAAAGAACGGGAAGTATTGATGTCGTCGGACATAGGATTAATAAACCTGGCGGTCGCGACAGTCGTTTCGGGCGTCGTCGGTTATGCATCGATCGCTTTTCTTTTGAACTATTTGAAAACGCATACAACCTATTTGTTTATCGTTTATAGAATCATTGTCGGTTTCGGCTTGCTGTATCTTTTGAATACGGGGTTGTTGTCGGCGGTATAATTGTGCACTTAATTTTCTAAGGTAAGGATTTATCACATGGATGTTCTCTCGGATTTTTTTCATAAACTGTTGAATATTAAAGAACTTGTTAGCTGGGCCGGTTATCCGGGGCTAACGATGATCATTTTTTCCGAGACCGGTCTGCTTGTGGGATTCTTTCTTCCCGGCGATTCCCTTTTGGTCACAGCGGGATTGTTCGCCGCCGCCGGATATTTTGATATTATGATATTGATCCCCCTGCTGCTGATGGCCGCGATAACGGGGAATGCCACGGGATATGCCATCGGGAAAAAAAGCGGACAGGCATTATATGCGCGGGAAGATTCTCGTTTCTTTAAGAAACAGCATCTTGTCAAAACAAAAGAGTTTTATGATAAATACGGTCCTTTCACTATTGTGATGGCTCAGTTCATGCCGTTCGCCAGAACATTTGCGCCCGTTGTTGCAGGAATTGCAGAAATGAAATACGTCAAGTTTGCCGCCTTCAATGTTATCGGCGCGATATTGTGGATTCCCGGAATGCTCTTAATCGGATATTTTCTCGGTGCTACGATTCCGAATATCGACAAAAACATTCATTATGTGATATTCATTGTTGTATTCATTTCTCTTTTGCCCGGAATAGTAAAATATTTGCATGTAAAGTACGGTAAGAAACCTTAGGTGCATTGTTCGGCGCTTGCGCGGCCGTTTCTGTGCTGCGGAAAAAATCTTTTCTATCTTTGCGTGAGATGAAACACTCCCCCCGTATCCGATTTGCCGTGGACCCAATCTTCAAGGAAGAGCTGGAAAAACTGCCGTGGAGCATTCCTGTTGCCGATTGGCACCGCCGTGGTGTGAACATGTTGAGTGTGAAGCGCGGTATCTCGCGCCACGAGGTGGTCTTTGTTAATACGGGAAGATTTTCTTTTTGTATCAAAGAGATCAGCGAAGAGGTTTCAAAGAAAGAGGTTTGGCATTACGAACAACTTCTTTTGCTTGGCTTACATACTCTGGTGCCTGCCGGTTATATTGTAAGGGAAGAAGAACCGTTCGCCATTACCACCCCCGTCGGTATTCAATATCAAGACAATTTTATTTCGCATACCATCACCGTTCTGGTCAACAATGTGCTGCCGGACTCTTTGCTCTATTCAAGAAACTTCCGTTCAGAAACTCGCCGGAAAATCTGGGATGCAATCATCCGTTTATTTGTTCAATTACACAGCAATGGTATTTACTGGGGCGACGCTTCGCTGGCAAACACGCTTATAAAATTCGAAAAGCAGATGGTACCGTTTGTCGGACCTCGAACCATCCTTATCGCATATCTTTCTGATGCAGAAACGATAGAGATCCGTCCGCTGCTTTCAAGCTCAATGCGCGAAGAGGATCTGAAATTTTTCTATGAATCAATGGACTGGATCAACGAAGACCTTCGAAAAGCCGGGATCGTCCGCAACGATGCAGACATGGAAGAAGATAAGGCCTACATCGGAGGGCGGTATGCGCTGCTGTACGACGTTGAAATGAAAAAGAAAAAATTTGAACTGCAGACGTCGTTCAGCATTGACCTGTTTCTCGGCAGCATTTTCAATCCTGAATACGTTGATCAGTTCTTACAACACATTGAAGAGCATAAGTGGTATATGAGTGAGCGGTTAAAAGAGGATGTTTCTCTCTCCACCGCGACGCGCGATTGGTATGAAACGATCTTTGTTCCTGTTTGCGAATTGTTCCGTTCGGAGCACATTCTTGAACTATTCAGGGGAAAAACCGCTGCGGAACTGTATATCGAAATTATGAACAATAAATATTATCTGAGCGAATTCGCCGGAAAGGATGTCGGGATGATTGCGGCAATGAATGATTACGCCATAAAATTCGGAGCCGCCGAGCACAATAAAACCTTGCTGGCGCATCTCACCGAGAGCATGATGAAGATCCTGGGAAGGAAAGAGGCGATGCTTCTCAGCTAAGCGTTGATTATATTGTTTTTGTTTTGCCAAACTTTGTATAGAAGGGAATCCGTTATGACCACTGTGGCCGCATCATCCGTTAAACTGTCCGATCCTGCTTCGCTGGAAAAGATCGCGTACGATAGCGTCAAATCAATCCCGACAAAAGAACCGAACGATCAGTATCGTCTCGGATATCACGTCTGGAATTATTTAAAAGACAAAAAGGGAACACTCGCCGATGCGGTAAAACAATCGGGCGCCCGAATTTTGATCTCCGAAAAAGAGGCTGTTGCCGTCATTGAAGCAGCATTACAAAAATCCACCGATTAGTTTATCCTCCGAAAAGATTCCCGCCGGGCGCGCGGGACAAGAGAAACGTTTTCGATGAAAGAAATCTGGAAAATACTGAACGATCTGATTATGGCATTCATCCCGCTTTTTGTGGCGATTGATGTGCCGGGACTTGTTCCGCTGTTCCTGTCGCTGACCGAAGGGATGACGCTAAAAGCAAAGCGTCAGCTGATCATTGAGGCAACAATGACGGCCGGTGCGGTTGCGCTTGTGTTCCTCATCCTCGGTAAAGTGATCTTCAAATTCCTCGGCATTACCGAAAACGATTTCCGTATCGGCGGCGGCATTGTTCTTATCGTGCTTGCGGTGACCGATCTTCTTTTTTCCAGCGACGAACGGAAGAATACCAATACATCGGTTGGCGTCGTGCCGATCGGCATCCCGCTGGTAATGGGGCCCGGGGCGCTGACGGCGATCATTATTATTGTTGATGCGTACGGTTATTGGATTTCGATGGTCTCGCTTCTCCTTAATTTGATTATTGTCTGGCTGATCTTCCGCCACTCCGATCTTGTGATTCGGGTGATGGGAGAGGGCGGCACAAAGGCGTTTGCAAAGGTTGCTGCACTTTTTATGGTTGCCATCGCCGTAATGATGATTCGCGTCGGCATTCAAAATATTCTCAAATAATAGATCATCATGTCCCCCGATTATCAATCCGTTCTCGAAGCAATACAAAATGAAGTGGTTCCTCTTCGCCGGACCGGGGCGGTAGCGAACTACATTCCCGAGCTTGCAAAAGTCAATCCGGATAAATTCGGGATGCATCTGCAGACAATTGACGGTCAAGGATTTTCTGTCGGCGACAGCGGCGAAAGTTTTTCCATCCAAAGTATCTCGAAGGTCTTTGCGCTGGCCATGGTTGTCTCTTGTGTCGGCGAAAAGATCTTTGACCGCGTTGGTGTCGAACCATCGGGCAGCTCGTTCAATTCTCTTGTGCAGCTGGAGTATGAAAAGGGGATTCCGAGAAATCCGCTGATCAATGCCGGGGCGATGGTCGTCTGCGACGTGCTGATCGAACAACTGCAAAAACCGAAAAAAGAAATTCTCGACTTCATCCGGATCCTGGCGAACAATAAAAAGATATGTTACAACGAAAATGTCGCTGCATCGGAAAATAAATTCGGTTTCCGTAACGCTGCGCTGGCAAATTTCCTGAAATCGTTCGGCAACATTCATAACAATGTGAATGATGTGCTGGATCTTTATTTCCACATTTGTTCAATAGAAATGTCGTGCAAAGATCTTGCGGCGGCGTTTCTGCTGTTCGCCAACCACGGAAAAGTAATTTCCGCCGACAAAGCGCTGCTGACCAAAAGCCAGACAAAGCGGTTGAATGCGGTGATGCAAACGTGCGGTTTTTATGATGAGGCCGGTGAGTTTTCGTTTACTGTCGGCTTGCCGGGAAAGAGCGGGGTCGGCGGCGGTATTGTTGCCCTGCATCCGCACCGGTACGCCGTGGCAACGTGGGGTCCGCGATTGAATGCCCGGGGAAATTCCGTGATGGGAATGAGGGCTCTTGAATTGCTGACGACGAAACTCGGCACATCAATCTTTTAATAAATCTTTTTTTGCGCGCTCGTTGTTCGCCTTTGACACCATTGTCCGGCCATTAAGGATGTCGGGATATTTTTTAAGGATTCCTATGCTTCGTTCCATTTTTCATCCTGCAACCAAAACAGCAGAAAATAATTCAACGCTCATTATGCTTCACGGAAGAGGTTCTGACGAACACGATTTGTTCGGGTTAAAAGAATCTCTCGATCCCCGGTTGAACATTTATTCGCTCCGCGCTCCCTTCGAGTTTGAGTGGGGCGGTTACGCGTGGTTCGATATGTCCGAAGATGGATCTGTGGATGAGAAAAGTTTTCTTCAAAGTAAAGCGGAGATTCTTGCGTTCATCGAGACCATAAAGACGGACAGGCTCTTCCTGCTGGGGTTCAGCATGGGGGCGATCATGTCGTATTCCCTCGCGCTGACAACGCCAACTCTTTGCAATGGAATTCTCGCTCTAAGCGGATTCGCTCCAAAACAATTGGAAACAGAATACCGGTTGAGCGAACTGGAGAACCTGAACATCTTTATTTCGCACGGTATCAACGATCAGGTGATACCCGTTTCCGCCGCACGAAAGACCAGGGCGTTGCTCTCCGCTTCTAACGCACAGATTACCTACAACGAATATCAGATGGCACACCAGATTAACAATGAGTGCCTGATAGATGCCGGGTCCTGGTTGGGGAAATTGCTGGATCAACCTTGAGCGCATAAAGACGTTTGTCTGTTTTAAAAAAGGAATAGAAAAATCATTCAGATGGAAACATGTTGTTTCCGTGAAAACAAAAATCCCCAAGCATTCTTCTTGGGGATTTTTGTTTCTTCGATTTTTTGATTTGCTATTTCTTCGGGAGCTTCTGCTGCATGCGCTCCATAAATCCGGGCTTGCGTTTGTTTTCGGGAATCTTTTGCAGCGGCTCATCCTTATGGCGCTGATTGAAATACCATTGCTGGCTGATGGACAAAAGATTGAAGACAAAATAATACAGGTTCAATCCGGACGGAAAGTGATTAAACATTACCGTCATCATGATCGGCATCATCCAGACCATTGCTTTTTGCGTCGGGTCGGTAACGGTCTGTTTTTGCTGAACAAACATTGTAATACCCATTGCCAGCGTCAGGCCGCTGATGAAATTTCCGAGCAGCGGAATGGTAAACGGAAGCGCAACAAGAACATCGGGAACCGAAAGATCGGTGATCCATAATATGAACGGTTGCTGGCGCAATTCGATCGAGGCGCTGAAAAGAGCGTACAGGGCATACAGAATGGGCAGCTGAAGCAGCAGCGGCAGGCATCCCCCCGCCGGATTCACACCATAATCTTTGTACAGCTTCATGGTCTGTATGTTGAGTTGTTGAGCGTCGCTTTTATACTTTTCACGAATTTCCTGCATCAACGGCTGCAGTTTCTGCATTTTCCGCATCGATTTCATGCTCGATCTTGTTAATGGCTGCAACGCTGTTTTTATGATGATGGAAAAGATGATGATGACCAATCCGTAGTTCGAGATCAGCGAGTGGAGAAGCCGGAACAGCGGAATGAAAATATATTCTGTGATTGGACGGATCCACGACCAGCCGAGAGACATAATTTGGTCGAGTCCGCGGTTATAGCTTTTGATCGTTGAAAATTCCAGGGGGCCGATATATGTCGAAATTTTTGCTGTTTCGACCGCCGAGTTTTTAAACGGATATTTTAGTGCAATCGCATATTTTTCCACCGCTCCACCCTCGGCGGCCTCGACATATTGTCCTTCTAAATATGAACCGGTCGCTTTTTTGTCCTGCGAAAGAAGCGCAACAGCAAAATACTTGTTCCGCAAAGCAACCCACTCCGTTTGTCCGGAAGGATCTTCTTTGGGATTATCGCCGGCAGATTTTGCGTTTACTTCTTTTAATTCTCCCCCGCCGTAGGTATATGCCGCGGCTGAATTGGATTCGTCGACGCTGTTAAACTCGGTGTATTTTATGCCGTATTCCCAAAGTATTTGATACTCGTAGTTGGCAATTACGTTTTGCATTCCCTCGAATGAAAAATCGGCGTCGAAATCATACGCTTGATTCTTGAACGTCAGTTTTTTTACAAGTTTTCCTTCGCTGCCGTTCAAAACGAATTCCACAACATACTGGTCATCGTTCGAGAGAACAACTTTTCCTCCGATCGGAATCGGTGCCGCAAAGAAAAGATTCTTTGTGTTGATCATTCTTCCGTCGGTGGTCGTGAATAAAACGCTGAAATCACCCTTTGCATCGTTCACCAGCTGCACGGGGTGGTTATCCCACGTTTTATGTTTTTTCAGCGTCCACTGCTTTATCGCTCCGCCTTTAGTGGACAGTTCGGCGATGTAATTCTCGGTTTCAATCGTGAAGATCTGTTCCTTGCCGATCTCTGTTCCGCTGAAATATTTTCCCAGGCTGTCGCTGAATTGTTGGGCCTGCTTTGGTGCCTGCGGAAGAGGCTGGTTCAATGAAATATCTTTTTTCGAATACTCTGTTTTTTTTGCAGAGTCGTTCGCAGATTGTTCCGCCCTCTGTGGTGTTTGCTGTTGCGGCTGGCGTTGCGGTGAAGTAAAATACATCCACGCCATAAGCACGGCTGCGATCAGAACAAATCCAAGCGTTTCTTGTCTTCCCATAATATTAGTGTTGTCGTTTCGTCAATGAAAATTGTTCCGGAACGGGATCATAGCCTCCTTCGTGATACGGATGACACTTACAGATCCGTTTCACGCCAAGCAGCGATCCTTTGAGCGCTCCGTGCTTTTGTATGCATTCTCGTGTGTAGGTAGAGCAGGTTGGAAAAAACCGGCATGAGTTTGCCGGCAGAAACGGCGAGATCACCATCTGATATACGCGGATCAAAAAAACAAAAATATGTTTCATAGCGATTTCAGAATTTGTTGCTGTATGTCAAGCCACGCCGAATCCATGTCGCGCAGCGTCAGGCGCCTGATCGGTTTGTTTTTCTCCCCCTTAAACATCAGAACGATCTTTGCGCCGATGTTTTTTTTTCGGGCGGCAGAAGAGATCTCTGCAAAGGTTCTTCGCGCCGATTCGCGCATCAGTCGTTTTATCCTGTTGCGGTCTGCGGCCAAAGGAACCCTTTTTTTGGGGACGGAAAATCCGATCGTTATCTTCCCGTCCTTCGCATCAGTCAAAAGAAATCCTGTCAGCAATGTTCCTTGGAACGAAACTCCGCCGGTGATGACATTGGTGAACGATTGGTATCCGCGAAGGATGATTGATTTGGGAAGTGTCTGTCGCACTCACACCGCCGCTTCCTGATTTGAGAGAGGAGAGAAGCACAGACGCAAACAACGCCGCGTTATGAACGCGGTTCGTCGCTTACGGTCAATTTGTGTCGCCCTTTAGCGCGGCGGCTTGATAAAACTTTGCGTCCGTTTTTTGTCGCCATGCGCTCGCGAAATCCGTGTGTGTTCCTGCGTTTGCGTTTGTGCGGTTGAAATGTTCGTTTCATTATTTCTCCAGGTGAATAAAATCTGTACAATTTACGAAAACAACGAAGGACAAACAAGATAAATTTATGCGCTACAACGATGTTTCTGTCTTTGTTCAAACAACGCAGAGCCCATTCTGTTTTTTCCTGAATATTTTCGATCTTTCTTTGGCTTGTTTCCGTATTTATTTATTTTTTCAAAATTTTTCTTGACTTCTCTCCAACAAATGCAATATTATGTATAGAAAGATGGGGAGGGTTGCCGTGTGGAAAAAATGTGGATAACTTTGTGCGTGGAAGATGCCCCTGGAAGCGCTGGTAAGCAGCGGCAAAAGATGTTCACATCGGGTGTTGATAAGTTGGGTGTCCGCGTTGCCGCTCCTTTGTTTTTCAATGGCTTAGCGTGGCTGTTTTGATGTGTATAATTCTTGTTTTCCTGTAAGCTTCTTAAAATAGGTTTTTTCTGTTGTGCATAACATTGTGAATAAGCCAATGTTGGATGTTGATAACGTTTGAGGTTTTATGATTTCTATTGTCACCCCTTCTAGTGTTCCTTCTTCAGTAAAGTCTGACCTGCAGCAGAAAGAAGATTTGCTTTTGTTGTGGAGCAATATTCTTTCGCATATACAGCCAGAGATAAACTCTCAAAGCTTTAAGACGTGGTTCGAACCTATTAAGCCGGTAAAGATCGAGAAGAACGAGGTTTCCGTGACTGTTCCCAGCCAGTTCTTTTATGAGTGGCTGGAAGAACATTATTATTCTTTAATCTCCGGTGCTTTACAAAAAGTTCTTGGTGCATCGGCAAGGCTTACCTATACCGTGGTTCCGTCGGATGAGCCTTCGCCCGCGTTGATGGTCTCGCCTAACGATGCTCCGCTAAAGATCGCCGACCCAATTCAAACAAAGATAGAGCAGACTCAATATACTCAGCCGCTACCGTATGAAAAGACTTTCTTAAACCGCCGCAATACTTTCAACAGCTTTATCAAGGGGGAAAGTAATCAGCTGGCGCGCGCAGCCGCGATGGCGGTTGCCAACAATCCCGGCGGAACGTCTTTTAATCCTCTGGTGCTTTATGGCGGAACCGGTCTTGGCAAAACACATTTGATGCAGGCCATAGGAAATTATGCGCTGGAAAACGGTAAGGCGAAGCGCGTGATGTATGTTTCAAGCGAAAAATTCACGAACGAGTTTATTGATGCTATTCGCAATGACGCAACAACCGATTTTTCCAATTTCTACCGGAACATGGATATTCTTATTGTTGACGACATCCAATTCTTCACCGGCAAAGAGAAGACGCAGGACAGTTTCTTTCATACGTTCAATTCTCTGCATCAGCTTGGAAAGCAGATTATTTTATCGTCCGATCGTCCGCCGAAAGAATTGCAGGGGCTGGATGAACGGCTGATATCACGGTTCCAGTGGGGTTTAACGGCAGATATACAGCCGCCGGATCTTGAAACGCGATCGGCCATTTTGCGAAATAAGTGCGAGCGGGACGATGTTTTTATCCCGGAAGTCGTTTTAGATTTCATTGCCGCCAACGTAAAATCGAATGTGCGCGAACTGGAAGGGTGTTATACGAAACTGTTGTTCAACGCTTCTTTGCTTGGAAAAGATATCGATATAGAGATGGCTCGTGAAGTGCTAAGTTCGGTGGTGACAGAGGTTCGTTCACCGCTCACCGTAGAAGAAATCCAGCGGCTTGTTTCTGAATTTTTCGATATTCCCAACGATCTTCTTCGGGCAAAAACTCGAAAACAGGAGATCGTTATCGCGCGGCAAGTGGCAATGTATCTTGCCAAAGAGTTGACAAACTGTTCCCTTAAAACGATCGGTTTGAATTTCGGCGGCAGGGATCATAGTACGGTGATCCATGCGTATCAAACTGTTGAAGAACAGATCAAGATCGACCCAAAATTCCGGGCCTCCCTCGATCAATTAAAAAAGAAGATTGATATTTACTCGCGATAGTTTTTTTTTCTTGTTTATTTGAAAGGGATCGGCATTCGCTTGATCCCTTTCTTCTTTTAAATACTTGTCCACAATATGTTGTTGATGATTTGTGAAGTATTGTTAATCAGCTGTGGATAATTACGTGGTTCATATCATTGGTAATGTCCGTTGTGAATGAGTGTGGAAAAGTCGGTGCTCTATCAACAATCTATTGACACTGTTTTTTTCTTTTTTGCCAGCAAAGATCTTTCAAATGGCGGTTTATCAACATATCCACCCTATTATTGTTATTATGATTTTAAAGGTATATATATGATTTAAATACGCTCTAACTCACTGAAAGAATAAAGACTTACAGGTTTCCATCCTTTGGCATTCAGGCACATTTTTCGTATATTAGACCACTAAAATTCTTCATTTTAGATAAAAAAATTTAAGGAGATTGATAATGAAATTTTCCGTTCGGAGCGCCGAGTTACAAAAAGCACTGGCAAAAACGGTCAGCGTCGTTCCCACCAGATCGACACTTCCTATTCTTGAAAATCTACATTTTGATATTCATTCCAACACACTAAAAATTACTGCAACCGATTTAGAGATATCTGTTTCTGTTTCTCTGGAGGTGCAGGGAAGCCAGAACGGAACAATTGCTATTCCTGCAAAAAGAATATTTGATACCGTGCGGGCTTTATCGGATACGAATATTACATTCAATATTGATACAGAGTCAAATAAGATCAAAATGAAGACGGATAACGGCGAATATACTCTCACCGGAGAATCAAGCGAAGAGTTTCCGGCAATCCCGGAATTCAAAGGAGAAGCAGAGGTTTCGTTTGATGTTCAGGTCTTGCAGCGCCTAATAGGAACAACAATGTTTGCCGTCAGCGCCGATGAATTGCGTCCGGCGATGATGGGCGTTCTATTTCAATTTTCAAAGAGCGAAGTAAGAGCCGTTGCGACCGACGGTCACCGTCTGGTCCGCGTAAACAATAAAAATCTTGGCAACACAAAATTAACAAAGGATATAATAATTCCATCGAAAGCACTGGGACAACTGGATAAAGTTGCCACCGGAACGGAAACAAAAGTATCGATCAGCGCAACGCATGTTATGTTTAAATTCGACGGAACGTCACTGATATCCCGGTTGATCGAAGAAAAATATCCGAACTACGAAACAGTTATACCGCTTGATAACGAACGGACCCTTATTGTCAGCAAGAACGAAATGCTTCAGTCGGTCCGCCGTGTTTCGCTGTATTCCAACTCCACCACGCATCAGATACGGCTCTCGGTCGGAAAAGATGAATTACGTGTTACGGCAGAGGATCAGGATTTTGGAAGCGAAGCAAAAGAAAAAATTTCCTGTGATTACAACGACGAAGAGATGGAGATCGGATTCAATTCGGCCTATGTTATCGACGTGCTTTCGCATCTCGACGCGGAAGAAGTAGAGTTTAAACTGAGTTCACCGAACAGGGCGGCGATTGTTTCGCCGGTTAATAAAAAAGAGGGAGAAGACGTGTTAATGCTTATTATGCCGGTGCGGCTGAATAATTAACGCGTCTTACCGCGATGAAAATTTCCAATGCCCACCTTCGCAGTTTCCGCAACCATAATGAAACAGCTTTTGATTTTGGGACACGGGTCAACGTGCTTCTCGGGGAGAATGGTCAAGGAAAGACCAATGCCCTTGAAGCGCTTTCTTTTCTGTGTCTGACAAAAAGTTTCTATGCCAGCGCAGACGCAACAGTGATGCAGCAGCACGGGACGTTCTTTGAGATAAAAAGTGTTCTGTTGTCCGACGAGGGAAAAGAATTTCACGTCCGGGTAACGTATGACGACGAAAAAAAAATCAAGAAATTCACCATTAACGGCGCGGATGTGGATAAGTTTTCATCGGTGATAGGTATGTTTCCCGTTGTAATTCTTTCGCCGGAAAACAGTTCTATCACATTCGGCTCACCCGCCGACAGAAGAAAATTTGTTGATCTGGTGATATCGCAAAGCAGTAAATCCTACGTCGAGAACGCGATGGAATATCGCAGGATTGTTCGGCAGCGCAACTCGCTTTTAACGGAAGCGAAGGGGAGAGACTGCAGCAGCGAGATTGCACCATGGAACGAAATGCTGATAACGTATGGGTCGCGCATTATCGGCAAAAGGAATAAGTTTTTAAGCGAATTTGCACCGTATATAGCGCAAACGTATCTGGATATTGTTGACGAGCGGGAAACACCAAAGATCGAATATGCACCCTCGATCAGCATTACTCCGGATTCTACACCGGAAGAAATTACCGCCGCGATGGAGCGAAAACTGGCAAAGAAAAAGAACGACGAGCTGCGGTTTCAAACAACGCTGGTCGGTCCGCATCGCGACGAGATCATTTTTTCGTTGAACGGAATGTCGTTGAAACATTTTGCATCACAGGGACAACATAAAACTTTTCTTGTTGCGCTGAAGGTTGCGGAATTCTTCTTTCTCAAAGAACGCTGTAACGAAACACCGATCTTTTTGCTGGACGATGTTTTCAGCGAGCTGGACGAACACAGAAGCAAGAAATTATTGTCGCTGGTAGAATCGCTTGGGCAGATATTTATCACCACGACAAGCGAAAAGATCTTTGGGGGAGCGGAGTGGAACAACGAGCGAAGAAAGTTCTTTATTAAAAGCGGCGAAGTAGCACAAGAACCGGTAGCAGCGTGAAAAAGCAGGCCAACATACAATCGCTCGGCGATGCACTAAAAATGCTTGTGCAATCCCTCGGCATAGAGAAGCAGATCGAGCAGTACAAGATTTTCGATGTCTGGAACGAGGTTGTCGGTCAACAGGTTGCAAAAGTAGCACAGCCGGAGCGTCTTCAGAACGGAGTGCTGATCGTGAACGTAAACAATGCGCCGTGGAGAACGGAACTGACGTTCCGCAAAAAAGAAATTCTGGAAAAAATACACGAACAAACAAAATCAAAAAGCATCACCGATATTAAGTTTCGCTAATTCATCAACCACAAAAAACACTAAGCCGCAAAACGCAACAACCGTTCCGTTTTTTTGCAGCCCGGTGGTTAACAATACTAAAATCATAATGGCAGAAAACAAACCAAAGAAACAAGCCGGAGAATATACCGCTGACGACATCACCGTTTTAAAAGGTCTCGAGGCGGTCCGCCGCCGTCCCGCAATGTATATCGGCGACGTCAGCACCCGCGGACTTCACCACCTTGTCTACGAAGTTGTTGACAACTCGATCGACGAAGCGCTGGCCGGTTATTGCCGGAACATCGACGTCAAGATCAACAAAGACGGCAGCGTCACCGTGGTCGACGACGGCCGGGGTATCCCTACCGGTATCCAAAAGGAAGAAAACCGTTCGGCGTTAGAAGTGGTCCTAACCGTTCTGCATGCCGGCGGCAAGTTCGACAAGAACACATACAAAGTATCGGGAGGCCTGCACGGCGTCGGCGTTTCCGTTGTAAACGCCCTTAGCGAATGGCTTGAGGTGACAGTTCGGCGCGACGGAAAAATTTTCTACCAAAAATATAAAAAAGGAGATCCGGTCGCCGATGTTAAAGTGATCGGAAAAATGGAGAAGAAGGATAAGACCGGAACAACGGTAACATTCCTTCCAGACGGAACAATCTTTAAAAACCGCACATATAAATTTGAAACGCTTGCCGAGCGGCTTCGCGAACTGGCATTCCTGAACTCCGACGTGACACTGGAGATCACCGATCTGCGGAACAAACAGGAGCAGACAGAAAAATTCCATTACGAAGGCGGTTTGATGGAATTCGTGAAGTATACGGATTCCACCCGTCCCTCCATCATGAAGAAAGTCTTCTATGCAAAAGGCGAAGGGAAAGATGAGAATGACCGCACGGTTGAGGTTGAAGCAGCGTTTCAGTACAACGATCAGTATTCCGAGAACATGTTCTCGTATGTGAACAACATCAACACGCACGAAGGGGGCACACATCTTGTCGGCTTCAGAACGGCGGTTACGCGTTCGCTGAACACCTTTGCATCAAAGAACAACCTGGTGAAAGACGACAAGATACAACTGACCGGTGAAGACTTCAAAGAAGGCTTGACTGCCGTTATCAGCGTGAAGGTGCCGGAACCGCAATTTGAAGGACAAACAAAGACCAAGCTCGGCAACAGCGAAATTAAATCCATCGTTGAGTCGGTTATCGGACCCGCTCTTTCAGACTGGCTTGACAGCAACTCTCCCGATGCAAAACGGATCATCGACAAAAGCCTTCGTGCCGCCGAGGCGCGCGAAGCATCCCGCAAAGCGCGCGACATAGCGCGGCGCAAAAACGCGATGGATGGCGCCGGACTTCCCGGAAAACTTGCCGACTGTTCCATCAGCGACCCCGAACATTGTGAAATGTATCTTGTTGAAGGTGACTCTGCGGGCGGAAGCGCAAAACAGGGGCGGGACAGAAGATTTCAGGCGATCCTTCCGATGAAAGGAAAGATCCTGAACGTAGAAAAAGCGCGGCTTCACAAAATGCTGGAAAACGAAGAGATCAGAAATATCTTTACGGCGATCGGGGCCGGAGTCGGCGAAGATTTCAATTCCGATAAATTACGCTACAACAAGATCATCATCATGTGCGATGCTGACGTTGACGGTTCGCATATCCGCACGCTGCTGTTGACCCTTTTTTTCCGCTACATGAAGCCGCTTATCGAGCTTGGCCACGTCTATATTGCACAACCGCCGCTCTATAAATTAAAAAAGGGGAAGACGGAACTCTATGCGTTTGACGACGAAGAGCGCGACGAGGTGATAAAACGCTTAAAAGGAGAGAAGGCCGAGAAAAAAGCCGCCGTCGAAACGGAAGAAGCGCTTACCGAAGAAGGAGCACCAATTAAGGGGGGCATTATTATTTCGAGGTTCAAAGGTCTCGGAGAAATGAACCCCGAACAACTCTGGTCCACAACCATGAATCCCGAAACACGCACAATCCTTCAGGTTGGAATAGAAAATGCGGCCGATGCAGACCGGACGTTTTCAATCTTAATGGGGGACGAAGTAGAGCCGCGCAGACAATTCATTGAAAAAAATGCGAAGTATGTAAGAAATCTTGATGTATAATATAAATTGCACCACTCAAAGAAATTAATTTAAAGACACTATGGCCACGACAAACGAAAAAATTATTCCTGTTGATATCGAAGAAGAAATGAAAGGATCGTACATCGATTACTCGATGTCGGTTATAGTAGCGCGCGCGCTACCCGATGTGCGCGACGGATTGAAGCCGGTGCACCGCCGGGTTCTGTTCGGCATGAACGAACTCGGCAACACGCCGAACAAAGCGTACAAAAAAAGCGCACGCGTGGTCGGAGAGGTGCTTGGAAAGTATCATCCGCACGGCGACAGCTCGGTGTACGACGCCATCGTCCGCATGGCGCAGGATTTTTCGCTTCGCTATATGCTGGTGGACGGACAGGGAAACTTCGGATCGGTGGACGGCGACTCGGCCGCCGCGATGCGGTATACGGAAGTACGCATGACGCGTGTTGCCGAAGAGATGCTGCGCGACATCGAAAAGAACACGGTCAACTTCACGTCGAACTTCGACGACACCCTGCAGGAACCGTCGGTCCTTCCGGCGAGCATACCAAACCTGTTGGTGAACGGCGCAAGCGGTATCGCCGTCGGCATGACGACGAATATTCCGCCGCACAACCTGACCGAGGTGATCGATGGCGTAATAGCGATGATCGCCGACAGAAGCATCGACAACGAAAAGCTGATGAAATATATCAAGGCGCCCGATTTTCCGACCGGAGGAATTATTTACGGTTACGAAGGGGTGAGAGAAGCGTATAAAACCGGACGCGGAAAGATCACCCTGCGGGCAAAAGCAAGCATTGAAACGGCAAAAAACGACCGCCAAAGCATTATTGTTTCGGAAATTCCATACCAGGTGAACAAGGCAACACTCATCGAGAAGATTGCCGAACTTGTCCGCGATAAAAAAATTGAAGATATCTCCGGCGTAAACGATGAATCCGACCGCGACGGTATGAGGATCGTTGTCGATCTGAAGCGCGATGCAAACGCAAGCGTCGTCTTGAACAATCTCTACAAGCAGACACAGATGCAGACAACCTTCGGTATCATTATGCTGGCGCTGGTTGACGGCCGCCCGCAGGTGCTGCAGCTGAAAGACACGCTCAATCACTTTATTGAACACCGGAACGAAGTGGTGGTGCGCCGCTCGAAATTCGATTTGGATGCCGCCGAAAAGCGCGCACACATACTGGAAGGATATATCATCGCGCTCGACAATATCGACGCGATCATCAAGCTGATAAAAGCGTCGAAAGATACCGAGACGGCAAAACAGGGCCTGATGAAGAAATTCAAGCTTTCCGAAATTCAGGCGCAGGCGATTCTTGATATGCGCCTGCAGCGTCTTACCGGATTGGAACGCAAGAAAATCGAGGACGAATACAAAGAACTGATAAAACTTATCAACAAGCTGAAGGCAATTCTGGGAAGCAAGCAGCTTCAGCTTCAGATCGTCAAGGAAGAACTTCTGCTGATCAAGGAAAAATTCGGCGACGAGCGGCGCACGGAGATCGTGATGACGCAGACCGAATTCAAGATCGAAGACATGATTGCGGAAGAAGATGTTGTTATCACCATCTCGCACGGCGGATACATCAAAAGATTTCCGGTCAGCGGATACCGCCGACAGTCCCGCGGAGGAAAAGGTGTTACCGGAGCGGCCTCGCGCGAAGACGATTTTGTGGAACACATGTTTATTGCCAGCACACACAATTACATTCTCTTCTTCACCGACAAAGGAAAATGTTATTGGCTGAAGGTGTTCGAAGTGCCCGAAGGTGGCCGCACATCCAAAGGAAAAGCGATTACGAACCTTATAGCAAAAGAGGCGGAAGAGAACATCACGGCG
>CAJBTU010000073.1 GCA_903958625.1 uncultured Ignavibacteriota bacterium
GCGGATATTATAAGTAAGGCTCATCAAAGCGAATTCACTAGCGACATTTTTCATACGACGGAGCAATAATGCACCATATTTCCAAACCCTTTTAATCGTACCAAAGATATGTTCAATAATTTCTTTGCGCTTTACAATTATTTCCGGTTGCCTCTTCAGGCGTTCTTTAAGTCGATCGACAACTGCTTCGTGTTCCCAACGATTGATGTGTCTGCCGCGTGGAGAAGCAGAACATTCAGTGTTCGTCTGACAACATTTGCAATCATCGGTGCGGTAGACGTGAACGATACGGTTACCTCTTTTTTCAAGTGTTATTCCACTATTGAATAAGGAACTACCTTGTGGACATTGGTAAGAGTCAGTTGAAGAATCATATATAAATTTATCACGAGTATAATCGGGTGTCGGTGCTTTTTGTTCTTTTGAAGTCGGTGCCTTGGGAAGCGGAACAAATGCCGTGATAGAGATATCTTCACATGCTTTCAATTCGACGGTATCGTAATACCCAGTGTCGGCAACCACCGTCAAGTTGTTAGCTTCAAGTATGTTCTGGGCAGACGCTGCTAATGGGCTCAAGTAGTTATAATCGGCAGCATCATTGGTAAGCATGTAATCAACAATCAAAGAATTCTTTGCATCAACGGCTGTTTGTAGTGAATATGCGGGTTCAATGTGGCGGTTATTCTTCAACAGTCGGCAATCAGGATCATTGAGTGAAATATGTTTCTCATTACTCTGTGCGAGTTCTTCTTTGGCTTGTTCCAAATGTTGCTTGTTTTGTTCAAGAGAAGCGATTTTTTGTTGTAACTGTTCTTTTGTCAGAGGGACGTTTGTCTGATTATCAACAGAATCGGTATGATCTAATTGCTCCAGATACTGATTTATCGACTCGTTGATACGGGTAATACTTTTTTCCAATTGTTCCTTGTTTTTTATCCGATTGCCGGAATTCGATGCTTTGAATTTTGTGCTATCAATTGCAATAAGTTCATTGCCGAACAATTCGAGTTTCTTACAAAGAATGATGAATTGCTTGAAGGTTTCGCGTAATGCGCAAGCATTCTCTTTACGGAAATTACTGATAGTCTTATGATCCGGCGAAAGACGTTTCAATAACCAAAATATTTCCAAATTTCTCTTCGTCTCTCGTTCCAAGAGGCGGCTGGAGCGAATACGGTTGAGGTATCCATACAGGTATAATTTGAGTATATCTTTCGGATTATATGGCGGACGTCCGGTTTCTTTTACTATCGCGTATTGAAATCCCAAAGTTGACATATCCAATTGATCGACAAAGGCATCAAGAAAAGATACTGGATTATCATCAGCAATATAATCTTCAACGGCTTCTGGGAATAACGTGATTTGTTTTCGTGGGGTGCCGTTGATGTGGTCCATAAAATCCAGGTAATTGTTTTGATTAAATGCTGTTGCTCTAAATAACGTTTAAATCTTTAAATCGTTCCCGACTTTTTACACAATCTCCTTGCTGCGGGGATGATTTATTAAAGACAGATGCCAAAGGAGATGTTCTACAGTAATTTGTTTTTGCATTGTTTCAGAATCATTCTTATCTTGAAGAAGAGGCTTCCCGAATACAATTTGTTTTGGTCATTAAAGAGTTGGCGCGTAGATCACCATAGTCGGAAGCCACATTCGAGCATGTTTTAATTATTGGCAGAACGTTAGCAAATACGCAAGTTACAGATCTTTCTTCATCAACAAAATTGATGAAATTTTAGAAATTTAAGCATTGCGAGAGTAATTCAGTGGTAGAATGCAAGCTTCCCAAGCTTGACGTCGCGGGTTCGATCCCCGTCTCTCGCTCTAAACAAAGGGAAAGCAGGGTGCTTTCCCTTTGTTTTTTTGTTATTTCATCCCTCTCTTTTTCGTATATTTATCAAAATATATGGCAGATAAGATTCTTGTCGTTGAAGACGACAGCAACATAGAGCAGCTTGTTACCTTCAAACTGAAGAACTCAGGCTATGAGGTATTCACCGCCCATAACGGCGCGGAAGCGATTGAATTTTTAAAAAACAACAGCGTCAATCTTGTCATCACCGATGTGATGATGCCGGTAATGGGGGGAAAAGAACTGGTGATTGAACTGAAGAAAGATCCAAAAACAAAATCGATCCCCGTTGTCATGCTTACCTCGCGCACGCTGGAAAAAGAGATCGTTGAAGGATTCTCTCTCGGCGTGGAAGATTATATTAAAAAGCCTTTCAGTCCTCAGGAGCTACTTGTTCGCGTGAAAACTGTCCTGGCGCGCATTAAGACCTAACGGTACTATCCATGCGACGAACAAAAAAGCGTTTTATTTATACCCACAAGATCCTCTCGACCATCGCGGCGCTTATCCTTATTGTTTTTGTCATTCCGTATATCTATTGGTTTTTCAAACCTACGACCTCTCTTTCCGTTGTGGTGATAGACAAGACCGCCGGCGAAGATTATCGCGAGCACCGTTCTTTCATGTGGCTGCTGCGTCATTGGAGGATCGTTGAACCCGGCACAAATGAATTTTACGATGAGGAAAAAGATTACTACGGCTTCCAACCGAAAGACAGTTCCTGCAGCACACTCTCACAGTTACAACTTCAACATGCCGACCTGTTATACATTGTTGATACGTACGGAGTGTATGACTATCCGATGGAATACGCCCGGTATGAACGGCTGATCCCCGATACGTATATTCCCATTTCCTTAAAATACGGCGGGATGAGCAGCGATGAGATGCGATTGATCGAGCAATATGATTCGCTGGGAAGAATGTCGATAGCAGAGTTCAACACAATGCAGGACCCGCAGCTGGACGACAGGCCGGTGCAGATACGGCTCGAACGAATGTTCGGTGTCCGGTTCACCGGTGCGCTCGGCCGCTATTACGACGACGTGAACACCGCCGCGCGATGGATGAAAGATCTGTATGAGAAACAATACCGCCGGCAGTGGGACTTTTCGGGACGGGGGATTATTATCACCGTAAAACGAAAACTCGGCGATGAAAAACCGGGCATTATTGTACTTGAATCCCACGACCTTGCGCATACCCCGGTGATCATCCGGAACAGTGAACATCATCTTCTCGCGGGGTCCGAAGACACTGTGCCGTATTACTATTTCTTTGAGATCATGAATGTCGATTCGACGGCGCAGACGATAGCACACTACGAGATACAATGCAATCAGGAGGGGAAAGAGAAGATGATCACCGCCGGGCTCCCGTTATCGTTCCCCGCCGTGGTCGTTTCGGATTCGACGGAGCGCAAGATCTATTTCGCCGGTGATTTTGCCGATAACCGCGTAGCGACACTTCTTGCCGAATATTGGAATGTGGAGTTTTTACTTAGTAAATTATTTTCATTCTATTACGTGTCCGATCAGACACGGTTCTTTTGGAAATTCTATCTCCCGATGATGAAGCAAATACTGCACGAGTCGGCAATTCAGAAACAGGCCCGGGCACATTAGAAGCTTCGATCCGGGAATGTACCATACGTGAGCAAGAAGGAATACCGCCATTTTTTTTCTCTTTGTACTTGTCACCACATTTCTTGCACTCTTTTTGATTGCCATTGGATCGATCGCTCTGATCGTTTCAAAAGTACGATCCAGCGCCATCGAGTCGAAACTGTACCGCAATGATACCCATACCCGTGCCGTCCTGAACGAATATCTCTTCGCCGACATTGATACCGACGATGTTAATACGCACCGTGCGGAGTTTAACCGGCGCCTCCAGCCGTATCTTGTTCAACTGGAGAACGGTCTTAATATCGCAAACGCATCAGGAAAAAATTTCCGTAAAAAATCATTGAAGCGCGTGATGCTCAAATTGACAACGGAAGTGATCGGCGAAACACTCGTCCGGTTAACCCGCGCATTTGAATATTTTGGTTTTGTGGATGAAACAAACAAATCCCTTCGGAGTGACAGCTGGTGGATACGTGCGAAAGGGAGCAAAAATGCAGGATTGATGATGAATGAATCCTCGCTTCCGTACCTTGAAAAATGCCTTGATGATGAGAACGACGATGTCCGGACCGAAGCGGCTCAGGCGATGCTGGACATTGCCGGGGTCGAGATCCTCGGGCCGATCCTGATGCGGTTGAAGGAAATGACGCCGTGGATGCAGGTGAGATTGTCGAGATCTATTCTGGCATTCGGCGAATATTCGGTTGCTCATTTAGTAACGGCGATGCAGTCGAAATATCCGAAGATTCAGGGATTTTGCGTTGAAATGCTCGGCATTCTTGGCGACATCAAAGCGACCCCGACATTGCTTGAATATATCGATTACTCGGTCCGCGACGTGAAACACAAAAGCCTGATCGCACTCGGGAAGATCGGCGATGCGCGTTGCATTCCTGTGATCCAGCGGTTCTTATATTCTGACGACGAGCAACTGCGCGTTGATGCGGCGAAAGCGGCGGGAAATCTTGCCACTCCTTCCATGGCGTATGACCTCTATTGGCTGCTGGTGAAGGATACGCTGAAAGTGAAGTTTGCCGCGGCGGAAGCATTGGCTCGATCCGGAGATTTAGGGATAAAAAGTTTAACGTATGCGCTGAGTCTTGATGACAATGACGTGCGGATGATCGCGATGCAGTTTCTGCATGAGGCGGGAATTCCGGTGGATGCGGCAAGTATCACGGAGGGGGAAGTATAATGGAACTTTTTATAGAATTCACTAATCTTGTGTTGAACACCTATTCGGTGTTCATCATCGGCTTCTTTGTGTTCGTGAACGTTTTTTATTTTTCCATGTATGCCATCTCATTCGGTGCCATCGTTACATATCTTCGCCGTCACGAATTTTGCGACTATCGTGTAATCATGCAGTCCGAACTGGCGCCTCCCGTTTCCATCCTTGCGCCGGCATACAATGAATCGGCAACATGTGTCGAAAGCGTGAACTCGCTGCTGAAACTGAACTATCCAACGGCGGAAGTGCTTTTCGTCAACGACGGAAGCAAGGACAATACGCTCGAGGTTGTGATCAAAGAATTCGACCTGGTGAAAACGGAACGTGCCTATATCCCTACCATCGCTACGAAGCCTGTGCGGGGAATCTATGTATCGCAAAGACTGGAATACAGAAATCTGATCGTTATCGATAAACAGAACGGCGGCAAAGCGGATGCGCTGAATGTAGGCATCAATGTTTCGCGGTATCCGCTGGTGTGCGCCATCGATGCGGACTCGATCCTGGAGAGCGACGCATTACTGAAAGTTGCAAAACCGTTTTTGGACGATGAAAAGGTAATTGCTGTCGGCGGAATTGTTCGTATCGCTAACGGATGCAGGATCGAACGGGGTCATGTTGTGGATGTTCGACTTTCGAAAAAGCTTATCCCGTCCTTTCAAGTGATCGAGTATTACCGGGCATATCTGTCGGGCAGGATGGGATGGGGAGCGATCAACGGACTGCTGATCATCTCCGGTGCGTTCGGACTGTTCAGCCGGGAGATCGTGCTGAAAGTGGGGGGATATAAACATGATACCGTCGGCGAGGATATGGAATTGGTCGTGCGGATGCACCGGTATTGTCTGGAGAACAACATTCCGTACAGCGTGGAATTCGTTCCCGATCCGGTCTGCTGGACGGAAGCGCCGGAAACACTGAAAATCCTCGGCCGACAGCGCAACCGGTGGCACCGCGGATTGCTCGACACA
>CAJBTU010000074.1 GCA_903958625.1 uncultured Ignavibacteriota bacterium
CTGAACGGAGATGCAGTGTATTGTATTCTAACCCCCAATGCTCCCTGTATTACAAGTTCTTTCACTTCCGGTATCATTACCATTACGGTTACAAGCCAGCCTCTGTTGGTTACTGTTTCCGCCTGATCATGCCGAATCTTGAAGATAAATATGCCGCAAGCGGTGTGGCTGAAGGGACCTATTTTTATCAGGATATTTTTGTGGCCCGAAAAATATTCGAGCGTAATCCTGCCAAACACGTCGACGTAGGATCGCGGGTTGACGGATTTGTTGCCCATGTTGCCACATTCCGTCCGATTGAGGTATTGGATATCCGTCCGCTGAAGACAAAAATACAAAATATCATATTCTCTCAGGCAGATCTGATGAACCCCAATCCGCACTACAATGAGTACTGCGACTCGCTTTCGTGTCTGCATACGATCGAGCATTTTGGTCTTGGCCGTTATGGTGATCCGCTGAATATTAACGGCTACAAAATCGGATTTGAAAATCTTTCGAATATCCTAAAGAAAGACGGAATATTTTATCTCTCAACACCTATTGGGCAGCAAAGAATCGATTTTAATTCGCACCGCGTATTTAATATTGATACGATCCTGAATTTGGCGAAAGATAAATTTGAATTGATCGGTTTCTCATACATTGATGATATGGGCGATCTTCACGAGAACATTCAGCTTGGCGAAAGAGAAAAAGAGACAAATGTAGGTTGCGTGTATGGCTGCGGAATATTTGAGTTCAAAAAAATAAAATAATATCTATCGAACAATGGTAGTAAGGAATATTGTAAATGATTGAAGGGCGTGACATTATCATCTATGGAGGCGATTGGAATTGGTTCCCTTCCGTGATGGAGCGTTTTGCACATCAGCTGGCGCCGAAGAATAGAATTCTCTGGGTTGGATCGGTCAGCATACGCCGGCCGCGATTTCATATGTATGATGTAAAAAGGATCGGTAATCGTCTCAGGGAAATGTTCTCTCCCCGCGATCCGCATCCCAACGAAAAAATTCTCTCAGGAAAGATCCATCCGGGTGTTATTCCGTTTTATGACGTACCGGGCGTAAAAACATTGAATGACCGACTTCTTCGTACTGTAATTGCAAAGAAGATGAAAGAATTGGATTTCCGAAATGTCATTTCGCTTCCCTCGACCCCTATGGTTGCCGACGTTATCGGGACACTGGATGAATCATCCAATCATTATTTTTGCCTGGACGATTATACGCAATACGACGGAGTATATTCATGCGTAACGCCTCTTGAAAAAGTGATCCTTGGGAAAGTTGACAGTTCATTTGCCCTCTCAGAGCCACTCCAAAAGACCAGAATAGCTGCATCAGGAGAGAATCATTATCTGCCGATGGGAGTAGACTATGACATATTCAATAATTGCGAAAAGTCCATACCAACGGATTTGGCAAACATAAAAAAACCGATCGCCGGTTTTTTCGGACAGATTGGTTCATACGTTGATATCGATCTTATCGTTCGTTGTGCAAAGGCATATCCTGATGTATCGTTTGTGCTGATGGGTCGACCTCATGGCCATATTGATATTTCTCCGTTGACGAGGGAAAAGAATATTCATTTTTTAGGACTTATCCCTTATGAAAAGATTGCTCAGTATGCCAATGCATTTGATATTGCTCTTAATCCGAGAGTAGTGAATCAGCTTTCATTAGCAATGAATCCATTGAAGATCGTTGAATATCTTTCGGTGGGTATGCCTGTAGTCTCGACCGACCTTCCGGCAGTGAGAACCTTTAGCAAGGTTGTGAATATCGCGGAACACCCTGACCATTTTGTTGAACTTATCGGCACTGCTTTAAAAGACACGGATATCAGCAAACGCAAAGAGCGGAAGAGCATTGCGGAACAATATTCCTGGAAAAATATTGTCGAGCGTGTTTCCGGAATTATTGAAAGAATTGATTCCGGTAAAAATTCATTTTCAAAAACTACGCTGTCATAGATGAATATTCCACAACATAGTTCGCCTCCTAAGAAAATTCGTCTTCTGTATATAGGAATGAAGTACGACTATGGTGACCCGAACCGGGGACTCTGTCACGAATATGTGAATTTTCTCGGCACATTCGAGAAGATGGGAAACATTCATGTCGACTCATTTTTCTTCGACGAAGTTTTGATGAAGCAGGGGAGGTCCTCAATGAACGAACAACTTCTTGAGGCGGTAAAAGAGCATTCCCCTGACGTCTGTTTTTTTGTAATCTTTACCGATGAGATATTCAAAGAAACAATTCGGAGTATTTCGGAGAAGAGCGGCGCAGTAACTGTTAATTGGTTTGCCGACGATCATTGGCGGTACGATCTTCATTCTAAACTCTATGCGCCGGAATTTCATTGGATCGTGACGACGGATCATGAATCCGTTGAAAAATACCGGCAGTTAGGCTGCACAAATGTAATTCTCTCTCAGTGGGGATTCAACCATTTGTCGGGTCCGCCGCAGGGGGGCAATTATTTGCATGAAATATCATTCATTGGCCAAGCGCATTCGAACCGGCGCAATATCGTCCGGAACTTACTGCAAAAGAAGATATCGGTGGAATGCTGGGGTAAGGGTTGGGAAAACGGCAGATTAGCAGGGAATGAGATGAAGCAAAAATTTGTCCGGAGCAGAATCAACCTCAATTTTACATCAAGTACAAACACGGTGAATCTAAAACGGCTTGCAAAAGTATTCCTGAATCGTCGAAGCGACAGTACGCTCCATCTGAATACTCCGTTTGAAATGTTCAAGGAAGCGAAAACATTATACCGCCATCAGCGGCCGCAGATAAAAGGAAGGAATTTTGAGATTCCGGGATATGGAGGATTTTTACTGACGGAGTTCGTTGATAGGATTGATCAGTATTATATTCCCGACAAAGAAATTGTTTTGTTCCGGAATTTTGATGAACTTGTAGGGAAAATTTCATTTTATTTGCATCACGAAGAAGAGCGCGAGTCGATCCGTCTTGCCGGGCAGCGGCGGACGTTGAATGACCATACGTACGAAAAAAGATTCCGGCAGATTCTTGCCTCTATGTCGTTTCAATCATCGCATTAATTATTTCATGATACTTATCCAGATCATATTTTGGGCGGTTATTTTTTTTGTGTTCCACTCCTATGTATTCTACCCGGTGCTGTTATGGTTTTTCAGGGGGGCGGCGGTCCGGAGAGAGAAAAAGAACCCGAACCGTGAGGTGACAATCTCCGTCATCATCTCCGCATATAATGAAGAGAGCATCATTCGGCAGCGAATCGAAAATCTTCTTTCGCTTGACTACCCGAAGGGGAGTGTGGAAATATTGATCGGATCGGACGGTTCTTCCGACGGAACGAATGCCATTGCAGCAGAGTACGGAACCTACAATGTCACGTTGATGGCATTTCCAGACCGCAGGGGAAAAGCATCCGTCTTGAACGATCTGGCATTAAAGGCCAACAATGAGATATTGATATTTTCCGACGCTAATACGTTTTATGATAAGGATGTGTTCAAAAATTTTGTAAGGCATTTTTCTGATGAAACAATCGGCGGAGTTTGCGGTTATCTGCAGTTGCGTTCGTCGGACGATAATTCCGGCGGCAAGGGAGAATCGTTTTACTGGGAATATGAGAACCGGATTAAAGAATTAGAGGGGAATTATCATACAACATTCGGTGCTACGGGTGCGATCTACGCGATACGGAAGAATTTATTCAAACCATTGCCTGCAGCGATTGCGATTACGGATGATTTCCTGATCCCAATGAATGTCGTTGCTCAGGGCTATAGAATAGTTTACGATAAAACGGTATACGGTTGGGAAGATTCGACGTCATCGTCGATGAAAGAATTCCATCGGAAGATCCGGATCAGCGCGGGTAACTTCAATTGTCTTAAGGATATCATTCATCTGCTTCATCCGAAATATGGATTTATCGCTTTTGGTTTTTTTTCCCATAAGATCATTCGTTGGTTTGTTCCGTTCTTGCTGGTGATCATCTTTTTATCGAGTCTTTTTCTGAGCAGTGATTCTAAAACATTTGCACTTATTTTTGATATGCAGTTGGTGTTTGCCGGTTTGGGATGTATCGGTCTGATTCTTGACAGGCTGTCGCGTCCGTTGAAACTCTTTACGCTCCCCTATTATTTTTTGCTGGCCAATTTAGGTCTGATGATCGGGTTCTTCCGTTTTCTGCGGGGAACGCAAAAAGCTGCATGGAAGGCGACACGGTAGGAAAC
>CAJBTU010000075.1 GCA_903958625.1 uncultured Ignavibacteriota bacterium
CATCGTCCGGATGCGCGGCAATATAGAGGACCGAGCCGGCAACAGAAAGTTTATTGATGGCGAGTTGCAGTTCAGCACCGTCCGGCTGCTGTGTCTGTCCGAACATGACGCTGAGGAGAATAAGGAGTGACAGGAATATTTTTTTCATATATTATGGTATGAATTCAAAAGTACTTGTTGGCGTTCAGTTTTCTATGATATTCTTGATCGTCATGGTCGGGACTTTCCCGGCAACGATATTCACCATTGTGATTCTCGCCGGGGGGTTGCTCCTTGGATCTGCGGCGATTCTGACCATGCGGTTCGACAATCTGCGAATTTTTCCCGAACCAAAAAAGGATATTCGTCTTGTTACCACCGGACCGTACAGAATATTACGTCATCCCATGTACACATCCGTTCTGCTCATCACCGCATCGTTCATTGCCGAAGTTCCTACTCTTCTGCTCTGCGTGTTTTGGCTTATCCTTCTCTCCGCTTTGATGGGAAAGGTTCAGATAGAAGAGAAACTCCTCCCTCAGCACCTGCCCGATTATACAGAATATCAAAAACGGACGTGGAAACTGATCCCATTTATTTTTTAATGTACGAAATCCTGCACCGCGGTACAATCTCAATTTCTTCAGGTCGTAAATAAATAATTCGGCATGTTTCCGACCAGCCAATCTTCAATTCTTTAATTTGACCGCGAATAATTCCTTCGATCTGGTATAGACCCATCCGACAATCACCAGCGTCATCGTCCCGCCGAATACGACGGATGGAACGGTGCCGAACAATTTCGCCGCAAGTCCGGATTCGAACGCTCCCAATTCGTTGGATGAACTGAGGAACATTCCGTTCACTGCCTGCACCCTTCCGCGCAGTTCGTCCGGCGTCATTAATTGCAGAATCGTTCCGCGGATCACAACACTGACGCTGTCGAACGCACCGCTGAAAAAAAGCGCCGCGAGTGAAATCCACATCACTGTTGAGAATGCAAAGATAAGAATACAGAGGCCAAATGCCGTAACAACAATCAGCAGATTCCTCCACGCATGTTTCATCGGAGAAAATTTTGAGAGAAGCAGCAGCGTGATCACTGCACCGATCGACGGCGCGGCGCGGAGCATACCGAGTCCTTCCGCGCCGACATGAAGGATATCTTCGGCAAAGATTGGCAGGATGGCCACCACTCCGCCAAACAGAACGGAAAAGAGATCGAGCGAAATTGAATACAGAATGATCTTCGTTTTGAAGACAAAACGGATCCCTTCCTTCAGGCTCGCAAGAATGCTGTCGTGTTTCGAGGGAGCCGGAACAGATTTGTCTTTAATGAGCGTCAACAACAAAAATGTGCAGCAGATCAACGCAACAACAATCAACAGCGTATTGGAAAATCCGAACAACGAATAGAGGAATCCGGACACCATCGGACCGACGATTGCACCGCTCTGCCAGGCAGAACTGCTCCAGGTTGAAGCACTTTCATACGCTTCGCGGGGAATCAGGAATGCGCGGAGTGACTGTCCCGCAGGGGAATAGAACGCACGCAGAACACCGATGAAAAAAATGACCGAATAGATCCCGGCAAGCAATGCGAACGGCGAAAGCGTAGCCCGCATCGCTTCAGTCGTATAGAAATGGAGAAAAAGCGAACAGCAGACGATCCCTGCCGCCGAAAAAAGCATGATCTTCTTTTTGCTGAGTCTGTCCGCAAGATGCCCGCCGAACAGTGAGAGACCGATGAACGGAACTGCTTCAACCAATCCTATCATTCCAATGGCAAGCGGATCGTGCGTGATGCGGTACAGTTCATATCCGATCACCACTTCCTGAACAAGCTGCGCAACCGTGATCAAAAAAGATGCGATAACAAAATACCGGAACTCGGGATACCGGAATGCCAGAAACGGATCCTTATTCATACAGGAAGAGAGCCGCGGAGAATTACAATTCCGGTAAACGGTGATAGTGTGGCGATGAGCAATGAACGGATCATAACGTGGTTACGGTTATAAAATAATTGAAAATTCTACTTAATAACTGATGTTACGTAATCATAAATGCTGTTCATGGTGAGCAAGTCCCGATGCTGTTTATCGGGACGCGCCGAACCATGTTTTACTACTTTTATACTTTCTGCTTAACATCAGCTAATAAATATGAAACATCTGAAAAACCTCACTTCAATGTCATTTCGAGTCCCGATGTGTCGGGACGAGAAATCTTGTTTTTTCCTTCAATAATAAGATCGAGATTCCTCACTTGCCCCTTTGGGGCTTCGTTCGGTCTACGACTCGTCTACGACACGTAGGTTAGAGAATGACAAAGGACAAACAATTTTTCAGATGTCTCAAATATACTATTAATCGGATAATTTACCACACGTTCAAGAATCATCAGGCAGTAAGCAAAGGCATATTCTATTTGCAGGCATTTTTCGCAGAATATCCGCCGACACGACGGTTATTAACGCGTCTTGTTTTCACCGCCATCTTTCTCTACCTTTGTATAATAATCGAAAAAAGAACAGCCATGAAAAATCTCCTCCTCTCCTCCTTTTTACTGATTGGTCTTCTTTTTGCAGGAAAGCCGATCCACGTTCTTACCGTCAACGGAAGCATCAATCCCACAACCAACGATTACCTGAAGCATGGCATTGAAAATGCGCAGAACAAGAATGCTCAGGCCGTTATTATAGAACTGAATACTCCCGGCGGACTTCTCCAATCCACGCGTGATATCGTGTCGGAGTTTCTGAACGCGAAGATACCGGTGATCGTCTTTGTCTCTCCGCAAGGTTCGCGGGCCGCATCGGCCGGCGTCTTTATTACCATGGCCGCACATATCGCCGTAATGGCACCGGGCACAAACATCGGCGCCGCACATCCTGTGAATTCGCAGGGCGAAATGGATTCCGTCATGTCCGGCAAAGTAACAAACGATGCCGCAGCGTTCATCCGCACGATCTCGGAAAAACGGAAACGGAATATCAAGTGGGCGGAAGATGCCGTACGCCGCAGCGTGTCCATCACCGAAACGGAAGCGCTAAAGGAACATGTGATCGATTTCATCGCACCCAACCGCGCTTCGCTGCTCGATTCTCTCGATGGTAGAAAAGTCATTATCGAAAAAGATACTCTAACGCTTACAACAAAAAATGCGACGATCGAAGATCATTCCATGGGATGGCAGTACGAGATGCTTAACCTTCTCAGCGATCCGAATATTTCATACATCTTGTTCCTTATCGGCATTTACGGTCTCTTCTTCGAACTGTACAATCCGGGCTCCATCTTCCCCGGCATTGCAGGGGCCATTGCCATTATTCTTGCTCTCTATTCAATGCAGACATTGCCTCTCAATTACGCGGGCCTCGCTCTTATTGTTGTGGGAATCATTCTTTTCCTGCTCGAAATAAAGATCGCCAGTTACGGATTGCTCTCCATTGGCGGAGCCATTGCGTTTTTTTTCGGCTCCATCATGCTTTATCAAACCGATGAACCGCTGGAATTCGTGGAAGTGTCGCTCACGGTGGTCATCCCGTTCGTTATCGTCACCGCTCTTTTCTTTGCCTTCGTTGTCGGCGCAGGATTGAGGGCGCAAAAACAAAAGGTCAATACCGGCGAACAGGGAATGATCGGTGCCGAAGGAATCGCCATGACGGCGCTGAATCCTTCCGGACAGGTCCGCGTTCAGGGTGAGATCTGGAGTGCAGAAAGTATTGAAGGAAAGATCGCCAAAGATTCAAAAATAACAGTAACGGAAATTCACGGCTTGATGCTTAAAGTAAAAAAATCTATTAGTTAAATTGCGCGTCACCCCCGTATGTTTCAATCGGGGATCTATCCGTGTTCGGATGGTTTCCGCAAAAAGTTTGCGGAAATAGTTTTTACGGAACATAGCGTGTTTACAAAAATAAAAAAGGAGAACTAGTATGGATGGCATGGTAGGTTTAATACTCTTGGTCGCTTTCGGCGCGGTCATTCTTTTCAATCTCATCAAAGTGTTGTCCGAGTACGAACGTGGAGTGATCTTCCGTCTCGGCCGTTTGCTCGGTGTAAAAGGTCCGGGACTTATCATCCTTATTCCCGGAATCGACCGAATGGTGAAAGTAAGTCTCCGCACCGTAGTGCTCGATGTTCCGCCGCAGGATGTCATCACCAAAGACAACGTTTCGATAAAGGTGAATGCGGTGGTCTATTTCCGCGTTGTGCAGCCGGACAAGGCGATCGTCAGCGTGGAAAATTATATCTATGCTACATCGCAGCTTGCTCAAACAACATTACGGAGCATCCTCGGTCAGTTTGAACTGGACGATCTTCTTGCACAGCGCGACAAGATCAATCACGAGCTGCAGATCATCATCGACAATCATACCGAACCGTGGGGAATTAAAATTGCCAACGTTGAAGTGAAACAGATCGACCTTCCGCCGGAAATGCAGCGTGCAATGGCGAAACAGGCTGAAGCAGAACGGGAACGGCGAGCGAAAGTTGTTCACGCCGAAGGCGAATTGCAGGCAAGCGTAAAATTGGGCGAAGCGGCCGCGGTCATCAATCAGAATCCTATCGCACTGCAATTGCGCTATTTACAGACACTTACGGAGATCGCATCGGAGAACAGCTCAACAGTAATCTTCCCGTTGCCGATGGAATTGCTGAAGCCGTTCCTGAACATGGACAGCAATAGAGAGACAAAATCGCTGAAGAAATAATCGACCATCCGCAGAGGCGGACAAACATCCGTCTCTGCGTTCTATTCTCTTCCTCTAAAATCAGTAATGCCAATTTTGCGAGCAGCACGCCAATGAATGATGCATCAACAAAAATGATGGCATCGTTCATAAACACTGGATTTTGAATGACCTCATCATTTACGGAACATAAGGAATTTCAAAGGGTCTCGTTCACTCACAATCTCCTCCCTAAGGGAGAATATGAACATTGCGTGTTTGACAACTGTATTTTTACAAAATGCGATCTGTCAAACATGAACTTTGCCGATTGTGAATTCAAACACTGCGATCTCAGTCTGGTGAAACTGAAGAATTCGGTGCTGAGGGACGTAACGTTCACGGGATGTAAATTGCTCGGGGTCCATTTTGAGGAATGCAATAAATTCGGCTTCTCGGCAAAGTTTGAACGCTGTCAGGTAAAACTCTCCTCATTCTATAAACTGAGTTTAAAGGAAGCCGTCTTCAAGGAGTGCGACCTGCAGGAAGTTGATTTCACCGAAACGAATCTGACCGCTGCACGGCTTGAACAATGCGATCTCTCGCGTGCAATATTCAAAAATACCGTTCTGGAAAAAGCCGATCTCCGCACTTCGTATAATTACTCCATCGATCCGGAAACGAACAGAATTAAAAAAACGAAGTTTTCGTTTACAGGAATTGCCGGACTACTGGACAAATACAATATTGTCATAGAGTGAATCCTCCCTTTCGCCATCCTTGATACTGGCTGAGATTGTATCTATCTTCTTTCAGCCGCGAGAACAACACCTCTCAGCATTACGCAAATGTTACACCCGGCCAACCTATTGAAAAGGAATTCATGAAAATCTCGAACAATAAGATATTAATCACGGGTGGCGCTTCCGGCATCGGCCTTGGTCTCACCGAGCGTTTCATTAAAGAAAAGAATATGGTGATCATCTGCGGCCGGCGCGAATCTCTCCTGCGGGAAATTTCGAATAAATTTCCGACGGTCGTAACCAGACGATGTGATCTCTCCGTCGCAAAAGAGAGGGAAGATTTGTACAAATGGGTATCCGAGCAGCACGCGGATCTGAATGTGCTGATCAACAATGCCGGTATCCAGCAATGGATGTCTATTTCCGATGGTAATTTTTATCAGCGGGCAAAAGATGAGATCGCCATCAACATCGAGGCCCCCGTTCATCTCACCTCTCTTTTTACTAAATTGAAATCGCTGGAAACGATCATCAATGTCACGTCAGGACTTTCCTTTGCACCGTTGGCAAAAGTTCCGGTCTACTCTGCAACAAAAGCGTTCTTCCATTCATTCACACTTTCGCTTCGGCACGTATTGAAACCGAAAAACATCGAGGTCATCGAACTGATCCCGCCGGCATTGAACACCGATCTGGGGGGAAAAGGATTGCACAATCAGGCACCGCCGGTGAAAACATTCATCGACGCTGTGTTCGAACAATTACAGCAAGGGAAAACGGAACTCACCTTCGGATTTAGCGAAACAATGATTCAGGCGGGTCCGGAAGAACTTCGAAAAGCCTTTGCAAGAATGAATCCGGGGCAATAAATCATCCCGAAGTGATTAATATTTTTCTCGGATTGGGTGCTTGCTATTCATCTGATCTATAAATCCCGACATAATCAAACCGCCAGGTACATTTACCGAACAGCGCTATTACGATGGTCAAAAAGGAGCGGTCTGTCCTATATGATCGCGCGTGAACCTCCGCATTGTATAGATTGTTGATACTTTGTGAAATCTTTTTTACCTTCGTACAACCTCACCGAACATTTTCATACAACATTCTTCATCAGTTCAATCAAGTGAAATATTGCTGAACGGAGTATTTTCCGGTCCGCAATACACACATTCGATGTTTGAAAGGAGTATGCGCCATGGAACCTCAATCAATCGATCTCCGATCTTTACAAAAGAAACTTGCGGTCCGTTTTTTTCTCTTATTGTTGTTCTTTAGCCTTTTCCTTCTTCTTCCTGCCGGCACGTTCTATTTTTGGCAGCTCTACGTTTATCTTGCTGTGCTCATGGGACCGTTGATCTTCGTTGTACGGTATTTTCTCAAGAACGATCCAGAATTTTTAGTGCACCGCTTGACCATGAAAGAAAAAGAACGGGAGCAGAAAAAAATAATTTCCCTCTCTGCCATTGCATATCTTGTCGGATTTCTGCTTCCGGGATTAGACCGTCGTTTCGGATGGTCGGATATTCCGACGGCGATTGTTCTTGCGGCAGATCTGCTTGTGATGGCGAGGCTGGCACCACCGGCCTGTTGATTCGGGAACGGCTGCAAACCATGGCTGGCGTGGACCTCATCAGCATCGCCCCGGCCCTGCGCAAAGACGCCAGCGCCAAGCA
>CAJBTU010000076.1 GCA_903958625.1 uncultured Ignavibacteriota bacterium
GGGTCCGTTATCAGATCATACGTATAAAGTTTTTTTGCACTCGAAACAGGCGCAGTAGCCGACGGGAACTGATAAACATTATACCCTTCGAAGAGGAATCCCTGAGAATTGGATTCTTCGGTTGCTTTAACAGCTGCTGCATCATTGTCCCATTCTAAGACGATTCCATTTGACAACTCAACAACCGTCACCTTAGGTGCCGGCGGAGGTTTGGGCAAATTGAACAGATTATTATATGCTGCCTGAGCAGTTTTATCGTAGAATTTAAGAACAGAAACACTGGAGAGGTAATCTGAACCGATACCGGCGATCACGGAAGAAACAAGTTCCTGCGTATCACCCACTGCCATGTTGAATGGACCGGAGTTCAAGAGAATACGTCTGTCACCCGGAGGATCGATCGTACCGTCAATCCACCCGGTCTTTGCAACCGGATCTCCATCAAGCCAGAACGACGACGGAAGATTCGTTTTCGGATCATTCAGAGCCGGCGGATCCGGCGGGCCCTGAGGTGTTGGCGGTAATCCTCTGAACATTTGATACCATTGGAATGATCCATTATAGGTAAATGGAGGATCGCTGTACCGGCCGCCTGCCGCAAAATAAATAAATGAAGTCATCGGCAGATTTTTGTATCCCTGACGGTACTTTAAATCAAATACAGCGCTGTCGGCAGCCGACGGGGAAATAGGACCTTGTAAAAAGTCATAACCCGAAGCTGGCGGAGCCAAACTGAATTTCCGATATTCTGAATCCAGAGTTTTGGAATTATAGATGTACCCTAAACTGAGCGTGATATCACAACCTGCAAAATCGTCTCCTGAATCACCAAGATCCGGATCTGACCACTGGCAAAGATACATGTTGTTGATCATGGAATTTGCCGGTGTCGCCGCGGTACCTTTATAGATGATCCGGAATTTTTTGAAGATCATATTTCCCAGAGCATCGGTTCTGTTATAACCCCAGAATGTATTTTGAACTTCAATACCCAAGGCTTTTGTTTTCCAGGGAGATTCGAGGGTCCCGATATCATTGTTCACCGCCCAAATAACCTGGTCGGCATCAGCAATACCCGGTGTTTCTCCGTCCAACACTTCGTTGCCATTGGCATCTTCACCATCGTCCAAAATACCGTTTCTGCGGCGATCGTCTCCTACGGGATATTTATCATCCTCGCCCCAATCGATCACTTTATTTCCGGCTCCAACTTTGACATTGTTGGCATCTAAATATCCAATATCGTAAAATGGTGCACCTTTTTGCGTCGGCCATTCTTTCCAGTCTTTTTTATACTGTTCACGGACAAGGGCAATCTGTCCGTCGGTAACCGTCGAAAGCGCAACCGTATTGATCTCTGCTGCATCCTGACGAAGATCAGCTGTAGCATAATCTTTGCGGATACGCCAGATACGGACATTAAGATCGCCGGTACTTTCGATAACGCCCGTTCTTGTTCCCAAGATGGCGCCGTTCTGGAATCCTTTATTGTAAGAGAATCCTGTAACGCGCTGATTGCTTTGTATTCCATCGGTGGATATGCCGCCCATCATAAGACCTGAGCAATATATGACATACGATGTTCCGCGCGGATACGAAAGACCGGAATTACCTGTAGCAGGATTCCGTTCGTGTTCGCCGTCCGCATTATACCATGAGGACATTTTATTGATGTTCATCAGCGACGAACTTGGTGTGCCCGTCGCTTTTTTGAAACTATTTTTCTCACTAATTCCCGGTGGTTCCTTCGCTACAAGAGTCAACGCAGCAAGCAGCACCAGGCCGACCAACAATTGAATGTAGGGGATTTGCTTTTTCATCATTGTGGCTCCGTTTATGATATTATTATTCATTAAATTCAAATTATAGTTCTAAACGCATACCAAAACGAATTTGGCGTGGCGTTCCGTAAAGATTGTTTCCCGTCGTGTTCTTATAGTGGCGTCCATTAACAAGGTTAATGTTCCGATATAACTCGACATAACCGGGTCCAAGCTGATTAACAATGTTCGCGCTGAGATCAGGATTGCTTAAGAAACCATCTTCAAAGGCGTTTCCGGTGCGCCGGTACACGTTGATGACGTTCTTCGTATTGAAAACGTTTTGAACATACGCATACACTTCGGCATTCACTCCGCCAATTTCAAATCCTTTATACAGCCGTCCGTCAAAGTTGAAGACCCACGGTGTATTTGAAGAATTGATTGCTTCAAGCGGGTTGCTGAAACGTGCATCAGACTCTACAAGTGCGCCCGTTGAGGCACCTTGCTGTCCGATACTTCCGGTAGAACGTGTGTACGGATGGCCGCTGTTGAATGTGAACAATAAGTTTGCGCCAACCTGTTCAAGAATTACTCCGCCATCGCCTTTGTCAAATGAATAATCCAAATTGACGGAACCTTTATGTGTTTGGTTGAAGTCCAATGGTGAAATCACCGAAGGGTATAATGTGCCTTGTTCTACGGATGAGACCGCGGAATTTGTGGCAGAACCAGTACCCTGTGCATCGGAGAATGTATAGTTGAACTGCGCTTTTAAGCGATTGATGCGGCGTAACCGCAAGCTCAACTCAACACCTTTTGTCGTAACGAAATCACCGTTCGCATAGGTATTATACCCTGCAACCGGTGAACCGACCGCTGTTGTGATGCGCTGAATTTGGATCTGTCCCTGGATATCTTTATAAAATCCGGTGATATCAAAAGCCGCGTTGTCGGTAAACTGCTGTGTAAACCCGACCTCATACGTTGTTGTCCGTTCCGGCTGAATGTCAAAACCGACAGGATTCGAAATAAAATTTCCGCCGCTGAAGATTGTTGCCTGGTTTCCGCGGCCGCGGTAAATAATGTTCAACGATGGCGATTGGATGAATTTACCATACTGTAAATGGAATACTGTTCTGTCGGAGACCGGGAAAGAGAATCCTAAACGCGGACTTACTCCCACAAACGGTTTCGATTTTGCTATACCGGAAGCTTTGTATACCGGATAGGAAGTAAAGATGGTATTGTCGACGGCCGGATTATCCGGACCTTCAACGATGTTTGGTGTTGCCGGATCATCGATAAATCTGATATCATCATTATCAATATAATCCAACCGTACACCGGCATTCACAACAAGATCGGAGTATTCGATCTTATCCTGAATATACGCACCAATATAGCGTGGTGCTTTTGGTCCATCAATATCATCGATGCTGGTTATTTCATTGCCGTACCAGTCGTATCCGTAATTGTTCACGCCGCCATTTTGCGAAACTGCATAGTCGCGTTTTAATCCGACTGTTCGTGCATCATCAGGATTGTTCCGGTAGTAACCAAGAAGTCCGCTTGAACCGGTTGAAAAATTGCTGACACGGTACTCTTCTATAGATGCTCCGACTTTCAACTGGTGTTCGCCGCTTACCTGGCTGGTGATATCGAATGATGCACCAAGGCGTGTCTGTTTCTGTTTGGCGAATGTTGCCTGCGTGGTACCGTATTTATTCACGCCAAAATTATAAAAATTGTATGCCGTCGGCCCATTATTATAGTTTCTGAAAGTATAACCAAGCTTTGCGTTTGCAACGCTGTCATTATACAAAAAGAAATTATCGCCATGATCCGGATCATACGTTTTGCTGCGGTTATCCATGTAGCTCACATTGACGTCATACGATGTCGTTGTGTTCAGGATATGGGTGATCTTGGTGTTCAACAACAGGTTGCTGTTGTCCGTAATACCAAGGCGTTTCATTGCGAACAAATTCGCAAGAATATCGCCCGTGTTCTGAGTCTTCTGACTGCTGAACGATCCGCCGACGCGGATCAGGAATGGCTGGAAATCGAACGAGAGAGTTCCGTTCGTAGTGTAACGGTTCGAAAGACCCGGAATGTTGCCGGGTTTTATTTCAAGTTGTGGTAGGACATAACCGCTTGATGAGTTTAGGTCAGGCAGATTCTTTATGGTGAATCCTTCCCAGAACATCACCTGGTTGTCACGTTGGAATTGGTTTTCGCCGGCAACAAAGAACTTGATGTTCTTAACACCGGGAACTGGTCCACCGAGCGTTACGGTGTAATTGCTGTAACCGTACGAGTACGTTCCCAAACTCTTTGTGTATGGTTTTGTAAAATTATCCGTTTCACCTTGTACAGTGATTTTGTATTCTTGACCGCCCGCCTTTAAAGACTGACGCACAATTCCGGAGTTAGCACCGCCGTATTCCGCCGTGTAGCCGCCAGCCTGTACCTGAAATTCTTCGAGCGCATCGGGAATGACCGTGGTCAAATTATTACCGGAAGAAATACTCCGGGTATTTGCACCTTCAAGGTAGTATCCCACTTCGTCTGAACGTCCGCCCCGAATATAGAGGTTTCCGTTTTGCAAAACTACGCCGGGGGAAAGTGCTACTGCTGCTTGTATGCCGCGAACCGGAAGTTTTTGAATATCTTCCTGTGTTCCTATGCGAACGGCGTTGGTGGCATTCTTGTTCACCAGCGGCCGGTCGTTAATGATAATAACTTCACTTAATTGAACTTCAGAAGATATCAGGCGAAAATTGACCTCTGAGGACAAATCTTCGCTCACTTTGATGTTATTGATCGTCGTGTTTTGATATCCGATGAATGATGCACGCAGTGCATACGTTCCCGGAGGGACATTTAAGATGATGAAATTACCATCAACATCGGTAACCGCACCGTAATTCGTCCCGACAATCACAATACTGGCGCCAACAAGCGCTTCTTTGGTTTTATCATCAATTATTTGACCGCGGATCTTTCCGGATGCCGCAAAGATCAATGTCGGAATAATTGAGAAGATCATTAGATACAGTAAAAATTTTTTCATAATTTCTCCTCTTGATGCTTCATAGGGTTTATTCATAGTATCGTTATAGAGGCTGATCATAGTTCTTCCAAGACCTTTACTTTGACTTTGGCAGTTTTTAATAACGATGTAGCGCCAGTTGAGTCAAATTTATCATAAACAAAAACTGTATAGACCTTACGTGATGCACCGCTTATAACAATTGAATCTTTGAATACCCTATTTGTACTGCTGGGATCGGTAAAGAAGAATTTATACGTCTTACCTGACGGTATTTTAAATACGGCACTGGTTGCAGAGTATAAAATATTGTTGACACCGACAACGCCGGTAGCCAACGTGCTGTCTGAACGGTAGACGTCTATTGTATCCTGAGCCTTTTGAACGAGGTTTGTGAACCTTACCAGCGTTGTATCAAGAATACCATTCGCTGCAAAGGTGTTACGGTAAGGAAGTTTCAACGCCTGGAAAACGCCAGCTTTCGTCATTGCAAACGCTAAAGTGGCACGCTGATCTGTGTCGAATGTCAGCCGGAATGTATCCAATGCTCCAAAAACAATTCGTTTGCTTCCGGAAAGGAATGTGTAATATGCGGATGGAGTTGCATTCGTCCCAATTGCATACGATGCGTACGAAGTGAAGTTGGGTCCCTCAGCTATGAGCACGCTGGTGGGAGGAACAGTTCCATCTGGCATGACAGAAATGAAACGAAATTCTGCATTGAGGACTGGAGGATCTGGAGCTTTGTCTGGAATCTCTACGCAGCTCACAAGTACCATTGCCATCGTAAAGATAGCAACAGCGAACAGCAAATGTAATCTGTTCAAAATCATTGGTGGGGTCTCCTTATGTTTTTTGAACTATTATGTTATGATGATGTAGTTATTGATTGAATTCGGTTTAATGGAATGAATATAATTTTCTGCGTTGACATTGACAAGTTTTGCGGGGCGTAACAATTATTATACTATACCCTATTGATTGAATTTTTCTTTTACTGCTTAGATTGAATATAGGGACAGCGGGTTCAATTGTCAAGGGTCACATCTATTTTGTTCAATATTTTGGGGCAAGGCAAGACCTCACTCGAATACCCCTTATTATGAAAAAATATCCTCGTTTTTGTCACGTGAACTCGTATTTTGCCCCATCTTTACAACTGTTCATCCCAAAAAGATTTTTTAGTAATGCCTTCTTTTCTATTTTATTACCAATCGAATAACACCATTCATTATTTTTTCCGGAGGTTGATATGAAGCTCAATAAAAAAGAGGTATCCCAGAATCTGCGTTTGTTTGGATATAAACGGTACGGCACGATGAAAAAATTTGCCGAATCGCTCGATATGAATCCATCTA
>CAJBTU010000077.1 GCA_903958625.1 uncultured Ignavibacteriota bacterium
ACCAACACGCAGATATTCTTGGAGTAAAAATGTCTATACGACCTATTAAAAAAATTGTACAAGCACAACCGACATTAGAAGGAGCTGGTGTTCATCTGCGCCGTGCATTTGGATTTGGTGATCCAGGTGAATTTGATCCGTTCCTTCTGCTCGATGATTTTCGAAATGATGTTCCCGAAAATTATTTGGCAGGATTTCCGTGGCACCCGCACCGGGGAATAGAGACGATCACGTATGTGTTGGCAGGAAACGTCGACCACAGCGATAGTTTGGGAAATAATGGATCGCTTGGTGCCGGGGATGTGCAGTGGATGACAGCGGGACGCGGAATTCTTCACCAGGAAATGCCGCATGGTGATGTGAGTGGGCGGATGCATGGTTTTCAGTTGTGGGCAAATCTTCCTTCGTCGTTGAAGATGACTGCGCCGAGATATCAAGATGTCAATGCTAAGGAAATTCCAGTTGTTGCTGATGATGACGGAACTGTTGTTAGGATCATCTGCGGCGATTTCTGGGGGAAGAAGGGACCGGTTGATGGTATTGCGGCCGATCCCCGATATCTTGATGTGTTTGTTCCGCCGGGAAAACGGAAGACGCTGAAGGTAGAAACGAACAGGCACGCTTTTGCCTATATTTTTGAGGGAACGGGAACGTTCCGCGATGCGTCCGTTCCGCAGGACACGCTGAGAGAAACAGTGCAGCCGAATGGTGACGAAAGACTCGAATGGTCCGGGAATCGTTCGCTGGTCCTTTTTGATAATGGCGATGATGTGACCGTTCAAGCAGGTGAACATGGATTGCGATTCCTGCTTGTTTCCGGTAAACCGTTGAAAGAACCCGTTGCGTGGGGCGGACCGATCGTGATGAACACTCAGCAGGAATTGCAGCAGGCATTTGTTGAATTGAGGAATGGAACATTCATAAAATGATCCATTCACATTTTCATGAAATAAAAAAACCGAAGATTGCTCTTCGGTTTTTATTTTGTTGACATCTCAATGAAATTTATTTTTTACGCTTGAGAGCTTTTTTTACCTTCGCGAACTTTTCTTTATTCACGCGGCTGTATGTTTTCAACGGCAGACCATAGATCTTGATGAATCCTTCAGCGGCTGAATGGTCGAACTTATCTTCTATTGTATAGGTTGCAAGTTTCATGTCATACAACGAGAAGGGAGATGTCCGTCCGGCAATTTCGATATTCCCTTTGTAGAGTTTCAGTTTAACAATACCGGTGACATTCTTCTGTGTTTCGTTGATAAAACCATCCAGCGCTTTTTTCAGCGGCGAGAACCAGAGTCCGTTGTAGATGATGTTGGCATAGTCGTTCGCTAATTTTATTTTGTAATGCGTCACTTCTTTGTCCAGCGTCAACCGTTCCAATTCGCGGTGGGCAAAATGGAGTGTGACGGCGGCCGGTGCCTCATAGATCTCGCGTGATTTGATACCGACCAAACGGTTCTCAACAAGATCAAGACGGCCCACACCATTTGCGCCGGCGATCTCATTCAATTTATGGATCAGCGAAACGCCGTCCATTTTCTTTCCGTTCATTCCTACCGGTACGCCGGCTTTGAATTCGATCGTAACATAGGTCGGTTTGTCCGGAGCATTTTCCGGCGACACGGTGCGCTGATACGCATCCTGCGGAGCGACTTCCATTGGGTCTTCGAGGATTCCGCACTCGATACTTGTTCCCCAAATATTTTCGTCGATTGAATACGGGCTGTCTTTTGTTGCGCTTACCGGGATATTATGTTTTTGGCAGTAGTCAACTTCTTCTTCGCGGGATTTGAATTCCCACTCGCGAAGCGGCGCAATCACTTTCAATTCCGGCGCGAGCGACATTACTGCCACCTCGAAACGGACCTGATCGTTTCCTTTACCGGTGCAGCCGTGGGCTACAGCAGTGCAATGCTCCCGTTTTGCGACATCAACAAGCGCCTTAGCCAGCAAAGGTCTGCCGAGCGATGTTGCCATCGGATAGGTATGTTCGTACAGTGCGCCGGCTTTCAGAGCAGGGAAGATATAATCATAGACGAATTCCTTTTCAAGATTCTGCATGAAAACCTTCTTTGCGCCGGACTTGTATGCCTTTTCCGGTACGCCGATCAGTTCTTTCTTTTGTCCAAGATTTCCTGTTACGGTGATGACATCGGCATTATATTTTTCCTGAAGCCATTTCACGATCACCGACGTGTCAAGGCCGCCGGAATATGCGACAGCTATTTTTTCTTTTTTCATCTTTGTTCTTTCTATTTATTGAATTTAAATTAACAACGGATTTGCAGAAATTCTTTTGTTACTTCTCAAGTAATAATTCTTTCATTTGTTTCAATAACAGCGGTATTTTTTTTACGGATGACGGCGTTACCAACACGGTGTCATCTCCGGCGAGCGTTCCTAAGATCGCCCGGATGCGGATGGAATCAATGTATGAGGCAACACCTCCGGCACGTCCCGGAAGCGTACGAATGACGATCACGGATTCATTCGATTCGACCCCGACGACCTCATGAGAGACAAGCGGAGTGATGGAAGATTCATCCTTCTGGTTCGACAGTGCGTATTTTATCTTGCCGCCCGAATGGATCCGCACTATGCCAAGGAGTGCAAAATCACGAGAGAGGGTTGCTTGTGTAACGATGATCCCGCGTTTTTTCAATAATGCAACCAGTTCTTCCTGATTGGCAATGTCGTGGTCCTGAATGATCTCTTTAATGATAAATTGACGCTGGTTTTTGTTCATGACATTGTTCCGATCAATGTTGCCATGATAGCTTTTTGAATGTGCAGGCGATTTTCGGCCTGATCGTTTACAACGGATTGTTTACCGTCCAATGCATCGTCCGTAATTTCTTCGCCGCGGTGCGCAGGTAGACAATGCATCACAATGACATCCTTTTTTGCCTGACGCAGCAAGGACGCATTCACCTGATATTCCCAGAAATCAAAGATCCGTTTTGTTTTCTCTTTTTCATTTCCCATGCTTGTCCACGTGTCGGTATAAACAACGTCCGCTTTGTTCACAGCATTTCTCGGGTCGCGGATGATCTCTACCTTACTAATGTTTGCTTGAATCGCTTTTTCATAGATCGTTCGGTCCGGTTCGTACCCAAACGGAATAGCGAGAGTCAAATGGATCGGAATGATTGTCGAAAGTTCCAGCCAGGAATTTGCGATGTTATTTCCGTCGCCAACATAGGCGATCTTCACGTGATCGCGCAGTTTACCGTGCTGACGGATCGTGTAGAGATCTGCAAGGATCTGGCACGGATGCGAAAGATCGGAAAGCGCATTGATCACCGGAATTGTTGCATGTTTTGCCAGATCCAATAACAGCTGATGATCGTATACGCGTGCGATGATTGCATCGTTGAAGCGCGATAGTACGTTTGCAACATCCGCAGCGGATTCGCGTTCGCCGAGTCCGACACTCTCATCGGTGAGGAAGATCGCTTGTCCGCCGAGTTGAATCACGCCAACTTCAAATGAGACACGGGTGCGAAGAGATGGCTTCTGAAATATCATTGCAACCGTTTTGCCGGAGAGCGGTTTGACATTTTTTTGCGTTTTCAGGGAATCGGTGAGCGTGAGAAGCTCGAACACTTCCTCTTTTGTTAATGCCGCAATCGATAAAAAGTCTTTATTCATGAGTTTGGTTGTCATTTCACAATGACAAGATTTCAATTTTCAAATTTGCAAGTTTTCCTGAATCTTGTTCTCTTACAATCCTGGAATAGATAATATTCTAAAGGACAAGTTCTGTTCCGATTCCTTCATCGGTAAATATCTCGAGAAGAAGGGAATGTTTTTTCCGTCCATCGATCATATGAACCTTTTTTACGCCGGCATGCAGTGTTGAGAAAGCCGATTTTACCTTTGGGATCATTCCGCCGCTGATGATCCCTTCGCCGAACAGTTCCCGAGCATTTTGTTCGGTCAAAGTCGACACGAGTTGTTTATTGGCGATGACCCCTTCAACATCGCTTAAATACACAAGTTTCTCAGCCTTCAACGCCGATGCTACGGCAGCAGCAGCAAGGTCTGCATTAACATTGTAGATCGTCCCGTCCGTGCCAACGCCAAACGGCGCGATCACCGGCATAAGTCTGTTCGTCAGGAACATTTGAAGAAAGGGGATGTTCACATCCACAATGTGTCCTACCAAACCGATGTCCTGACCATCTTCAAAATATTTTTCGGCGGTGAGAAGTGTATTGTCCACGCCGCTGATGCCGACCGCTTCGCCGTCATTCTGGTTGATGAGATTGACAATCTCTTTATTAATTTTCCCTGCAAGGACCATTTGCACGACATCAACCATCTTCTTGTCCGTAAAGCGGTGTCCGTTCACAAACTGCGTTTCGATCCCAAGTTTATAGGCTGTGTCGGTGATCTCTTTTCCGCCTCCGTGAACAATAACGATGTTGATACCGATCTTCTTTAAGATGGTGACATCTTTGGCAAATCGCTGTTTCAGTTCCGTTTCGGTCTGCGCCGCGCCGCCGTACTTCACAACGAATGTTTTTCCCTCATATTTCTGGATATAGGGAAGGGCTTCGATCAGAATTTCTTCTTTTGATTGATTCATAAAAAAATTTGAAATATCAGTAATACCGGATCGTGAAATTACGATCGATAGCTGCCGTTAATTCTTACGTATTCCGCCGAAAGATCGCACGTCCAAAATGTTGCCGAATGTTTACCGCTGTTCAGATCGACAGTGATAGTTATCTCTTTTTGCTGAAGGATCCTTTTTGCTTTTTCTTCCGAAAAACCAATGTCATAATTCTTTCCAAGGATCCTCAATTCGTCAAAATAGATCTCAGTTTTCTCGGGTTTGAATGAGATTCCGGATCGTCCGGCCGCCGCAAGTATTCTTCCCCAATTCGCATCTTCGCCATGGATCGCCGTCTTCACGAGTGGAGAATTACAGATGGTTCTGCAGGCAAGTTCAGCATCTATGTTTGACTTAGCTCCGCACACGGTAATCTCGACAAATTTTGTTGCTCCTTCGCCATCCTTCACGATCAGTTTTGACAGATGGATCAGCATATGCTCCAATGCGGAATAGAACTTTCCGTAATCGGAAGTTCCTTCCTGAATCTCTATGTTCTCCGCTTTCCCATTGGCGAGAATAAGCGACATATCGTTCGTGCTGGTGTCTCCGTCGACCGTGATACGGTTGAACGACATATTGTTCGCTTCAGCAAATGCTTTCTTCAAAGTGCCGTACGCAATTCGAGCATCCGTTGTAATGAAGGCCAGCATCGTGGCCATGTTGGGAGCGATCATTCCTGAACCTTTTGCCATTCCGCCAATGCGGACAGGTACCCCGCCGATCTCTACCTCCACTGCATATTCTTTTGGGTATGTGTCTGTTGTGCAGATTCCTTCCGCCGCATCCCCGTTGCCGTCTATGCGCAAATGTTTAGCGGCATCATTGATTCCCTGTGTCAATTTTTCCATCGGAAGAAATTGTCCGATCACGCCTGTGGATGCTACGAGCACGTGTGATTCTTTAATCCCAAGAGCGGCAGCAGCGGCGGAAACAGACTGTTTTGCATTCAACATCCCTCTCGCACCGGTGCAGGCATTTGCATTTCCGCTGTTAACGAGGATTGCCTGAACAGTCTTCGATCGTTTCAATTGTTTCTGATCGAGAGTAACGCACGCGGCTACGGTAGCACTTTGCGTGAAGACACCGGCTGCATAAGCGGGAACTTCAGAATAAATGACCGCAATATCTTTTTTCGATTTTTTAATGCCGGCGCGGACCCCTGATGCGAAGAATCCCCGGGGTGCACAAACACCCCCTTCTATATGTTTCATCTTTTGTGTTTTCATATACTCAGTATTGTTGTAACGTATAATTGTCGCTATCGTATCAATTCCCCATGCAGAAGAACTCTATACCTCGTCAAAAAAGATCGCTACTGAGGAGAGTTAAAATAATGGATCATCGCAAACCTTTTGTTTCTTCAAATCCAAACATAAGATTCATGTTCTGCACGGCTTGACCTGCTGCACCTTTCACAAGATTGTCAATCACCGAATGTAGGATGACCTGGTTATTTCTTTCATATATTTTCCATCCGATATCGCAAAAATTCGTATTCTGCACATGTTTGATCTCCGGTGCTGCGTTGCCGGTCATCCGGACGAACGGCGCTGCTGAATAATATTTTTCAAATGCCCATTCGATCTGCTCTTTTGATATCGATTTTTTCAGCGTGGCAAATATTGAAGAAAATATCCCCCGTGTGATCGGTATTAAATGAGGGACAAATGTTACGGTGGAATGCTGTCCCCCGAAATCATTCAGCATCGTTTCTATCTCCGGCGTGTGCTGATGAACGCCTGCCTTGTAAGCCTTAACAGTTTCGTTCGCTTCTGTGAAAGAAAGATCGATGGAAACGCTTCTGCCTGCACCCGAAACACCGGAGAGCGAACTGATGACAATACCGTTTGCTTCAATCAGGTCCTCTTTGATCAATGGGAGGAGCGGAAGAAGCGCGCTTGTCACGTAACAGCCGGGATTCGCGATCAATTGAGCTGATGGTATATTCTTTTTGTTCCATTCCGGCAGACCATAAACAGCTTTTGTAAGATAGGATGCCGCTTTATGTTCATGGTGATAATACTTTGTGTAAAGCTGGGCTTCATGCAGCCGGAAATCGCCGCCGAGGTCGATAACTTTCTTTCCCGCATCGATCAACGCCGGAACAACATTCATCGCTTCACCGGAAGGGAGGGCGATAAAAATAAGATCGTCATTGAAGACTTTATCAATAGAGTACTCTTCAAAGACAAGCCCGGTGAGTGAACGGAAATGCGGGTAAAGTTCATCAACCCGTTTTCCTGCCGATGAATTTGCAAATACTCTGGTCACGGCGACGTCAGGATGACAAAAAAGGATCTTTAATAATTCTGCGCCGGAGTATCCCGATGCGCCGATAATGGAAATGTTCTTTTTCATGGTTGCATAATTATACGCATAAATGGATAATTATGCAACTGTGAGATAAAAAATATTTTACAGTATTACGGCGGCACCTCTTTTGGAACACCTGCTATTTTTCCGTATCTTTGCAGGTAGTTAACGCCAAAGTAAATTTGGTATTCGATCATTGTTGACTGGTATTTGAACATGGGTTTTAATTGCGGTATTGTCGGACTTCCAAATGTTGGTAAATCAACGCTTTTTAATGCTATTACGGCTGCTGGAGCGGAAGCCGCGAACTATCCTTTCTGCACGATCGAACCGAACGTGGGCGTTGTTCTTGTTGCCGACGAGAGGATCGATAAACTTGTGGGTGTGTACGATTCAAAAAAAATTGTCCCGTCGTCGATCGAGTTTGTCGATATCGCCGGACTGGTGAAGGGGGCAAGCAAAGGCGAGGGACTTGGCAATCAATTCCTTTCGCATATCCGCGATGTTGATGCTATTGCGCATGTGGTGAGGTGTTTCGACGATCCAAACGTGATCCACGTTGACGGAAGCGTCAATCCGAAACGGGACATTGAAGTGATCGAAACGGAACTGATCCTGAAAGATCTCGAAACGATCGATAAGAAATCGCGCGATGCGGAGCACCGCGCAAAGAACGACAAGAAAGCTCGTCCTGAAGCGGATTTTTACGTAAAAGTGAAAGACCATCTTGCCACCGGCAGACTTGCACGGTACGTTGTTGTTCATAATGACGAGGAAAAATTATTCCTGCGTGATATGCATCTGCTGACGAATAAGCCGGTGATGTATGTATGCAATGTTCACGAGAAAGAGATCGCACACGGCAACACGTATGTTGAAGAGGTCCGTGAGATTGCTGCGAAAGAGGGGGCAAAGGTGGTTATTGTGAGTGCAGCTGTTGAGGCTGAGGTTGCTGAACTTCCCGTTGAAGAGCGCTCAGGATTCCTTGAAGGCCTTGGCCTGAAAGAATCTGGACTTCAGCAAGTCGTGCGCGAGGGGATGGATCTTTTGGGTCTAATAACATTCTTTACGGCAGGACCGAAAGAGGTTCACGCGTGGACGCTTCGTAAGGGGGCGACGGCGCCGGAAGCAGCGGGTGTGATCCACACAGATTTCGAGAAAGGATTCATTCGCGCTGAAATCATGAAGTGCGACGATCTGTTCCGTCTGAAGACGGAAGCGGCCGTGAAAGAAAACGGATTACTGCACGTAGAAGGCCGTGATTATATAATGGAAGACGGCGATATTTGTCATTTTCGATTTAACGTTTAATCACAACCATAAACGTTGCGGATACTATGATGAAATTCTGTCCGAACTGTAAAATTGAATATACCGACGAAGCGATCTTCTGCTCCGACTGTAATATCCTTTTAGTCGAAGCGCTTCCCGTTCCTGCACCGATGAATCAATGCGACAATTGTTCCGGAGAGGTCGATCTTGATTCGGACTACTGTCCCCAATGCGGAACACTATATGCAGAAGATCAATATTCCTGCACAAATCATCCCACTGGAATTGCTACCGGCGTATGTGTCGTATGTCAAAAATTGTTCTGCAACGAATGCCTCTCTGAAAAGAAAAAACGATTATACTGCACCGATCATGTTCACATCGAAGCGTCCGAAGGGTGGACGGTGATATTCTCCTCGACGGACTATTATGAGGCAGAGATCATCCGCGGCAAACTCGACAGCGCCGGAATAACGACGCATTCTACGAATACGACAAATATCGGTGTGCTTGCAGACGGATTCATGGATAACGCACTCGGACGGACAATCTTCAGATATCCGATTAAGATCTTTGTTCCCGCCGATCAGTATCTTTCTGCAAAAGAAATCCTCTCCGAAGGTCCGGCCGCCGATGATACAGAAGATTAAGTTCGGAAACGACGGTTGGCGCGCTTTGGTCGGCGACTATTTCAACGAAACGAATCTTTTCCGCGTTGCCGAAGCATTTGTCCGGTACCTTCGATCAGAAAACCTTTCCTTAAAACCGGTTGCGGTCGGTTTTGATGGCCGGAACAACTCCAAACAATACGCCGAACTTTTTGCCGGTGTTCTATCTGCAAATGACATAACGGTTTTTCTTTCCGACAGGATTATCCCTACGCCGGTACTTTCTTTTGCCGTGAAACATTTGAATTGCGGTGCCGGTATTATGATCACCGCAAGCCATAATCCATCCTCATACAACGGCGTGAAGTTCAAGGCGCATTACGGCGGTCCATTTGTTGTTGAAGAAACGCGCAAAGTTGCGGCTTTTGTCCGCGATGAGCCGGAAGGGCACCGGAGTCCGGGAAAAATTGTGTCCAAGGATTTTTTTCCGGAATACCGCAGTCATCTCAACACTCTTATTGATTTCGCATCCCTCCGTACGTTTGCAAAAAATCCGATGAATAATCCCAGCGTCATGATCGATTCGATGGGTGGTGCGGGACAATCGATACTTGAAGATATCCTTGTCGAATGCGGATGGCGTGCGCAAACGATCTTCGGAACAGCGGAACCGAATTTTTACGATCGCCATCCCGAACCGATCGAAAAGAATCTTGAACCGCTGTTCTATAATGTAAGCGTTACCGATGCGATCATCGGCATTGCAACGGACGGCGATGCCGACCGGTGCGCGCTGAGTTTTGCGGACGGGAAATGGGTCTCCGTTCAGCAAACAATTCTGCTTCTGCTTTGGCACTTGCATCAATACAAAAACCTGCGCGGTGCCGTAATTAAATCGGTGCCGGTAACGGACAAGGTCCGTGTGCTTGCGGAACGCTGGCATCTTCCATATTACGATGTGAATGTGAGCTTTCAGAATATTACGGATATCATGATGAAAACGGATTACCTGATAGGTGTTGAAGAGAGTGCTGGGTTTGGCATCAAAGGGCATCTGCCCGAACGGGATGGCATCATATCGGGATTATTGTTTTGTGAACTGCTGGCGAAGAGCGGTAAATCGTTGAACGAGATTTGGGAAGAGATAAAGAGTATCGTTGGGGAATTGCATTATCGAAGACTGGACATTCCCGCCGGAACAATGGACAGATCGGAGAGCATGAACCGATGCGAACATTTTAAACCGTCAAAAAACCTTGAGGAATTCTTCATAGAGAAAGTCCGCAAACTGTACGATAAGGATTCGTTGACTGGCATCAAATTCCTGTTCGGAGATTCCCGGTGGCTTCTTATTCGCGCATCACAAACCGAACCAATGATACGGATCTACGCAGAGGGAAGAACCGAGGATGAATTGAACAGATTGCTCAAAGAAGGGCAGGACCTCATCGGGATTTAAAAACTGATGATCCGCATGCCGACCGAAATTCCATTCTCATTCTCCGATCCTAACCGGCAATTAAAAAACAAAAATTTATTTCCTTGAAGAGGGAATTCAAATTGCGCCGCTGCTCCCGGAGCATGGTAGGGAATTACGTTTGTGCCGAACCACATTCGTGTGCCGGAATCCTTCAAAAGAAAACCAATCCCGGCGCGTAACGCACCTTTCCCCGATTGAAACGGCGGCTGATCAAGCCATTTGCCTTCAAGATAGAACGAATTCCGTGATCCGATCCGGATTCCCGTAGTTCCAAGTGAAAACGATTTCCAGTCAAGTGCCAGATCGGGAAAGGCAAAAAATGTCGTCCGGTTGGTGCCATCCTTCCAAGTACCGGCGGCAAGACCGATTCTATATGGCCCTTCAAATTTTTTACCAACGTACGCACCTGCATCGGTAAACGTACGGGTGTGTGCACCGGCACAATCATGATAGACATATTGTCCGGTACCTGCACCAAAAAGTACTTCCGAATAGGCAGAGGTAGAATCGGCGGTGAATCCGACGATGTAGGGAAAGAGAAAGAGGAATACAAAGAGCGGCGTTTGGTTACGCCGCCTTAATTTTTGATGTGACCTTTTTAATATCATACAGCGTTCCTCGCTGAGCAGCATCAAAACCGGATTCGTGGATAAGCTGGATACATTCTTCTGTGTTGGTCTTGTTCACAAAATTCGCGGCGGCGTGAACATTCTCTTCAAGCAGCGTTCCGCCGAAATCGTCTGCGCCGAAATGGAGCGCAATCTGTCCTGTTTTTTTCCCTTCGCTGAACCACGATGCCTGAACATGATCGAAGTTGTCAAGATAGATCCTGGAAAAGGCGATCATTTCCAAATAGCGTTTTGGTGTTGCATACGTAGGGATGATCTTTTCCAGAGGGGTATTCCCCGGTTTGAAACTCCACGGTACAAATGCGGTGAATCCGTGGTACTCATCCTGCAATTGCCGGACCACTTCCAGATGCTCAACAATGTCTTCATCTTTTTCCAAATGGCCGTACATCATTGTCGCAGTCGATTTGAATCCGATCTTGTGCGCTTCGCGCATCACGTTCAGCCAGTCTGCCGAACTCCCTTTTTGACTGCTGATCTTTTTCTTTACACGGTCAGAAAGGATCTCCGCACCGCCCCCGGGAATGGAACGTTGTCCGGCATCCCATAATCGTTGCAGCACTTGCGTAAGTGACAATCCAGAGACGCGCGCCATCTCGATGATTTCAGAGGTAGAATAGAAATGGGGGTAGACTTCGGGAACTTCTTTTACCGTACGTTCGACCATTTCAATATAATATTCGAACGGTAATTTCGGATTTACACCCCCTTGCAACAGGATTGTCGTAATGCCTTTCTTAGCGGATTCCCTGAATTTTTCCAGCATTTGATCCACGGTGTAGGTGTATTCGCCCTCTTCGCCGGGATGCCGGTAGAATGCACAGAAAATACAATCGATGGTGCAGACGTTGGTATAGTTCGGATTGGAATCAAGGACGAACGTGACCTGCAGTTCCGGATTCTTTTTGAATCGGATCTCATTAGCCAGATCGCCAAGATCGAGCAGTTGCGCGTTACGAAGCAGGAACAGACCTTCTTCACGGTCGATGCGGTGATTGCTGCGGACTTTAGAATAGATTTCGGAAAGTGTCATAG
>CAJBTU010000078.1 GCA_903958625.1 uncultured Ignavibacteriota bacterium
ACTAAGGGCGGCACCCCGCACTATTAATTTTAAGGAGGCGGGGGACTCCCTTCCGGTGCACAACGAAACCCTGCTATTTTAGCGGGGTTTTTACGTTCTAAACAATGTAAGAACAGGCTGGAAATGGACTGGTGACAATCGTGGTGACTGCTTGCCTCACAAAAAGGAGGCAATCTTATGTTTCTCTACAAATCTTCATCGGGAATTTACCATCTATACTATGCGGGGTCAAACGAAAAACGGCAGAAGGTATCTACAGGTTGTAAAATCAAATCCCAAGCTCTCCAATTTCTCCAAACCTTTAAGACCGAGAAAACAGACAAACCAAAGGTTGTAACATTATCTCAGTTCAGCCAAGAGTTTCTCTCATTTGCTGAAACCAGCTACAGTAAGTGCACTGCAGGAAAATACAGATCGTCAGTGAAGAAATTCAAAAGCATATTTGGAGATATGCCCCTTACATCGATTACACCTCATCATTGGGATAAATACAAGTCTGAACGATTAAAATCTGTAAGAAACGGGAAAAGAATATCTCTAATTACGGTGAATATTGAATTACGGACATTACGCACAGGAACATCAAAAATCATCAATGAAGACGGTACGTTATTTAAAAGTATAACCCGGACATTTAGATTGTGTTTTTGTGTGGTTCAGATAAACACAGAGGATATCTTAATGATGTTGAGGCATAAAAAAATATGCTAACCAATTTGAAACCGCTGGTGTAGCAGGATAAGTAACGAAGTTATCGTCTAGACTGCTCTTTTTTGCCTATATTCATAAAAGTCGGTATATTATTTTCAGGAAGGATTTTCATACTTATGATTCCGCGAATTTACATCGATACTTCAGTGATTGGAGGATACTTTGATCCGGAATTCGAAGAATTTACGAAGCCTTTTTTTCAAAGAGTTTTGGACGATGAATTAAGGCTCATTTATTCAAGTATTACAGAAGAAGAATTGTCGAATGCTCCCGAACATGTGAAATAATTTATGCGCGATTTACCGGAAGACTCCATTGAGTATGTTGAAGTTTCTGGCGAGTCGACAGAATTGGCGATGGCTTATCTCAACGAAGGAGTTGTTGGAAAATATGAAGAAGATTGATTCATCAGATGAAAAGGCATTGGATGCAGTCCGATTTATGCGCCAAGCACGCGATAAGATCAGCAGAGACATAGCGAATCTTTCGAAAGAAGAAATTGTAGAATACTTTAAAAAAAATATTCCTAAAGAGCGGATTATTCCGAAGCATTCTTCGGTAACAGCATAACTTAAAATACAAGCCCCGCCATCTCTGACGGGGCTTCCAATCTTAACAAACAACAATATCCCACCGATCCCAATAACCCTTGAACTCAGAAAGAGGAACGGCACACTTTAAACTCCCAACGCCATCCTCAGAAGCATCAAGACTCGAATTCATAACAAAGATATGAGTAGTGGAATATCCATAGATCACAGCATAATGTTCGTCTGAACAGATACTGATCAGTACAGGCGAACCTTTGTCGATTGCACTCTTCACATCACGAATTATCATCTTTGTTTTCGTCGTTACCTTCAATCCAACCTTCTTCATTGCTTGTTTGATATCCAACGGGGAAGTCCCATCTTCATCAGCACCGGGTTGTTGCTCTACGGATTCATGGATGCATCGCTTGTTGAAATATTTCAAGATGATGAATGTGCTTCGACTTCACAGTAATATGAATTGAGTTGGATACTTCCTTGGGAAGTGAGGCAGAATCTTTGAATCAGGATATGGCATGTCAATCCTAATATGAAAATGTAATTTACTATTTAAGATTTATTGGTCTGCTATTGCATGAACACCAATCATTAACACTTCGACAAAAACTTGTTGTGAATATTATTAATGTTTTCTTCACCAAATACTTCTTATGTTACCTTATTGATTCAAAAATATATTTATCATCTTTTTATCTTTTTTCCACATAATCAAGGATACATTTATGGCTGATTTTGAAAAACGTCTTTATATGATAGTCTTTCCGGTCAATGCGTTGGTCGCTTCGCAATTGAATCCGGTGCAGTTTGCAGAACATTATACGACCGGCAGTTCAAAACACTTCAAAGGGAAAGTGATATTCGTTGAGATAGAGAATACATACCGCAACATGTATTTCGACATCGATCACTATTTATCCCTCACCGTTCCGCATCCGGACGGCACACCGAAAAAAACGAAATTCATCTCGTCCTATGCCGTGCTGGAGCATATTGACCTGAAGGCGATGAAGAACATGTACCTTGTCACCACAAACGGCAAAGCGCTTGAGTTACAATCGCAGCCCTATACCGCAGTAAATGAGTCCGGTCTTGTGCGAATTTATCAGGAAATAACGCCGGTATCCAACCTTGTCGCCTCGACACTGGGTCAGCGTGAGTTCGGTAAATATCTGACGGTCGGAACAAAATCCAAAGGTGCGCCGAAAGTCTGCTTTACACAGTACGAGTTTGATGTGGAAGATTTCCATAAAAAGTATGCTGCGTCGCACATCCATTATTCCCCAATCCCAGAAACGAACTCTGCGCGATTGAATGAATATCTGACCGAATTGAAATCCCATCCGGACAAGAAAACAAAGACGCTGAATTTGAATTCAACGCTGATCGCGACTTCGTATTCATTGATACGTCACGGGTTCTGGTTTGCGGCGGGGAACGAACTGCTCTTCTATCCAATGCCGTCCGGAGATATGCTGAAGAAAGACCATTACGATTGGCTGAAACATTCGCATTGATGTATCCCGCCGGATATAATTCCGACGGTCTGAAAAATAAAACACCTTACAGTAACATTATGTGAGGTGTTTTTGTTTAATATATCGAGGCTTGTTACTTTAACAAACCCTATAGTAGAAATATAAGTTTCACCAAAATAAAAACCCCAATATCATTGGGGTTTAGTTGTGCAAAGTGCTAATCTATTATCTGGTTCCGCTGGAATCATTCCCGTCCTGTTTTTTCAGGTTAAATGTCTTTTGTTCAAAGTGGGTGATATCGGCATTGAAAATAGCTTGGCTGATCCCTTCAGATTTAACGATGAGCGTAAAATAGAATGGTTCCGATATTTTTGTCTTTACCAGTTCTGTCTGGATCTTTATAAGCATCGATTTATCAACGGATGCGCGGGCGGCTTCCAATACCCCTGTGTCGGCAAAGCCGAGCATCAGCATAATGTTGCTGCCGTTCGGTCCTACTCCTTTTGTCAGCACCGAATAATCCTTTTCATATTTTCCCCCCTTCATTTCTCCCGGCCGATAGACAATAATGGAATCCTCTCCGCGAGTCTTCAAATGAAATTCGTTCGGCGACAGTTGGTAGTCAATATCAAAGATGTGCAAGAATTTTTGTACGGCAAAAAGATTCTTGAACGATCCGATGAAGATAATATTATTCGCCTTCAGATCTTCTACGGTGAATTCGGAGGCAAGTTTTAATGAATAACCGTTCGGTGAATGCTGCAGTACGGGAAGAATTTCGGCCAGACTCCAGCTTGCACTTGGACGTAGAAAAGTGAATTCGCTCTGAACATATTTTTCAGCGAATGTTGGATTGGTTCTGATATACTGACGGTAATCTTCCGGAGTATTAAAGCGAAGATCCCGGACGAAATTCCCCAGCTTTCCTTCGGCACCGCGTTCAAACAAAAAATAAAAATCTCCCAGCACCACCAATGTTGGTTTTGCTCCCGGAGTAACGAACTCATGCCAGATGGGATTCTGTTCCAGCGGATTTTCCCTGAAGAGGGAGGGGAATGCGCGATCGATAACGATGAAGGCGGCAAGGAAAACCAGAAGAACAGAAAGCGAGAGGATAATTAACCGGTGCTGCTTTTTCGTCCGGACAAAATTTTCTTTCTGATCAATCTTCGTGAACTCAACTTCATAGTGTCCCTTGGGGATGTGTAGTTTATATACAGGAACACTGTCTGTCGTCAGATAATAGTGCTCCAGTTTTTTCCGAAGGTTGTTCAGGTATACACGGACCGTCGGGTCTTCTTTCGGATCAAAGCTGGAATCCTTGCTGAAGAACTGCATACCGATGGTGATCTCTTTAGGCACTTTACCGGAAAGAGTCTCTTCTACTAGGTAGGTCAGGAGTTCCTGAAACCGTTTTGAATCCTTAAATTCGGGACTTTGCAGGATTTCACCGAGGATCTGTATTGCTAGTGCTCGTTCAACCACATGGTTCTCCGGAATGGTACATCATCATCACAGTTCATTTGTGAAGAAACATAACTATTCAATTTCTTTTATGCAACAGGGATTGTCTCCGCGCCAATTACATATTGAAAAATGCTCAATGTTTTTATTGAAACGCCTGTTAATTAACATACCGGCAACCGTTCTTATCTTGTAACCGCTCTTTAGAGTATCGTATTTTGATGCATAAGTTTTTTAAAGTTTTATGCAAAAAAATACACTTAATTAAGGAGTAAAAATGAAACGCATTTCTACAGTTGTCTTTATGATCGTTTGTTTTGGATTACTCACCATGAGTGCGTGGGGACAGTCTACTGTATTTTATGATAGTTTTAATCGTGCGGCTCTCTCTCCCGGCGGTGCACCGGCTATGACGTATAATACGCCGGTAAACACAAGCAATACCGGAGTGCCGATTATTGAATCTGCCAGTGCAACCGGTACAGTCCCATATTTTAAACTTGTAACATATCTCAGCGCCGCAACAACGGCAGGTCAAAGTTATATGACGGGACCTTTGGCTTCGTTTTCAAGTCAATACAAACCGACTCTGTCATCCAATACGGGCGTTGTTACGTGGTCGTTCAATATCCGTGAAAACCAAGGGACGATGAGCGGTCTCTTAAATACTCAACGGTACATCGGAGTAGTTCTGGCGGCTAGCGAGGCAGATCTCTTAAGTGCGACATGCCAGGGGTATATGATATCCCAGGGTGCAACAACAACAAGCGGACTTCAATTAGTAAAGTTTAGTGCCGGTCTCGGAAATGCCGCCACACCAACAACGATCATTTCTGCACCAACAGTGACTTCCGCTAAAGACTGGTTTAGTGTAAAAGTAACATATGAACCTTCTACCAATACCTGGACGTTGTACCAAAGAACAGATGCGCTTAGCGCTACAATCGGATGGGCTGATCCATCAATCGGTACATTTACCTCGGTAAGCACACCAACAGTAGATGCTGATTATGTCGGTACACCAATGAGTGTATTTGGTTTCTTTGGAAATCATCCTGCAAGCAATACCGCGTTCAACTGTTTGTTTGATAATTTCAGAGTTCAGGTAAATGTGCCCGTGACCTGGACAACGGGTTGGCCGAAAGTTGAAAATACAACGCCGACCGGATTTACTGCAAAGGCAAAAACTGATGTTGCCGGTACGGCATACTATGTCGTTCTGCCGAGCGGCGCAACTGCTCCAACTTCGGCCCAGATAAAAGCCGGACAAAATGCCGCCGGAACAGCAGTAGCCGCAAATGAAAAAGGTTCAATAGTCTGTGCTGATGCAATGGTGGAGTACTCTTCCGCCGTGACCGGTCTTTTAGGCACAACGACCTATAATGTTTATTTTGCTTCAGAAGATGCTGCGGGACAGAATTTACAGGATACTCCCGTAAAGGTTTCTGCAACAACAACAGCCAGTGCCACCGCGCCTCTCATTAATGAACCAACGGTAAGCGGAATAACAAACAATTCGTCTGTACTCGGGGGTAATATCACTTCGGATGGAGGAAGTTCTCTCACCGAACGAGGAACGGTATGGAAAATTTCAACCGGTGTAACAATTGCAGATAACAAATTAGCCGAAGGGAGTACTGGTACCGGCGTTTTCACTCACAGCCGTTCATCTCTGCCGGTCAAAACACAGATCTACTATAAAGCGTATGCATCCAATGTTATTGGAACAACATTATCTTCCGAAGGAAATTTCTTCACGCTTGCCGATGAACCAATAAACCAGGTAACAAATTTTTCTGCTAACTCAACATCAAGCACATCTATTGATCTTTCTTGGAGTGCCGCAGCGGGTGCAGACGGCTATATTATTCTGCAGAAGAAAGGCAGCGCGGTTGCCCCCACCGGAACACCTGTTGATGCCAATGTATATCCTGTCGGCAGCTCTCTCGGCAATGGATTTGTCTCTGCATATATAACCTCCGGTTCTGGTACGTCTAAAACTATAACCGGTCTTTTGCCGACTTCTATCTATGCTTTTATCATCATGGCGTATAACTCTGACGGAGTTAACTATCAAACGTATAACTACTTGTCAACATTGGCCCCCACTGCTTCAGATACAACACTCGCACCATTGGCTCCAGGAATTCTTCTTGGCAAAACGACGGTCAATTTTGGGAACGTGAAAATTTCCGATAAAAAAACCGATACAATCTCAGTAACGAACAATGGGACCGATACACTCCGGGTATCAAGTATAAACGCATCGAACAGTATCTTCAGTATTTCGGATACCATGTTTAATTTGCGGCCATCCGGTGTTAAGTCTCTGGTTGTTTCATTTACGGCAAAGGATACCGGAACGATGGCCGGAAAATTTATCATCTCGCATAATGCAGGCACAGGGAAAGACACCATTCAGGTAACGGCATTCGGCGTATCGGTTAAAATATCGCTCGAAAAATTGGCAATGAATTTTGGCGGGATGGCAGTGGCTGCGCAGAAAAAAGACAGCGTTGTGGTCACCAACAGAGGAACAGCTGCCCTAACGGTTGATTCAGTGAAATCCGACAACGTGATGTTCACAGTTACTCCTGCCAATAGCGTTATTGCACCGTCCGGAACAGCAAAGTTCTACGTTACCTTCAGTCCCACAAGCGCCGGTGCTAAGACCGCCAACATTTTATTTTATAATAATTCACCAACAGTGAAAGATACTGTCAAAGTAAGCGGAACTGGCGTAGCCGGCGCATTCTATACTGAGGACTTTACCTCGTCGGCCAGTACGGCATTAACATCAGCCGGATGGACCATTAGTGGAACGTCTGTCGTCAGTCCTATTACGATCACCGCTCCGGGATTATCGATAGGGAAGTATTCCGGTTCGGGCGTAGGCAATGCGGCAACGCTCACCACCACCGGTCAGGATGTATTCGCCGGTTTCCCGTCCATCAATGCGGGAACAGTGTATCTTTCGTTTATGATGAATGTTGCAAGCGCAGGAACAGGTGATTATTTCATAGCACTATCACCGGCTTCATCGCAGACCAACTATTATGCACGTTTGCATATTAAGACATCGGGAACAGGATATGTTCTTGGCATCAGCAAGAGCAACGAGGTATCCGGAGGAGCTCAGTATGGCACTACCGTATTGAGTTTTAACAATACCGCGCTTGTCGTAGTGAAGTACACATTTACTGTGGCGGATACAACAAATGATCCAATCAGCGTGTATGCATTCACATCAACAATACCGACAACGGAACCGGCTACGGCGGAGATTGCTTCTTATGTTGTGGCAACAAAATCCGACGCATCCGATCTTGGAAACATAACGCTGCGTCAGGGTTCAACAGGTGCAGCTCCGGCATTGGTCATCGACGGATTACGTGTTGGTACGACATGGGCGCTGGGTGTTCCGAGTGCAGTGACGGATATGTTTTCCGGTATACCGACGGTGTATGAACTGCAGAATAATTATCCGAATCCGTTCAACCCGTCAACCACGATCCAATATGGTTTACCGAAACAGAGCAATGTAACGGTAAAGATATATTCGATATTGGGACAAGAGGTGAAGACGCTGGTGAATGATGTTCAGAATCCGAGCTATTACCGAGTAGTATGGAACGGAACGAACAGCAATGGAAAATTGGTTGGAAGCGGGATCTATTTTGTCCGCATCACAGCACAATCGAATGAACCGAACAGCAAACCGTTCATTCAGGTAAAGAAGATGTTATTAATGAAATAGTATTCAGTTTAAACAAACCCCGCTGAGTTTTAGCGGGGTTGATCATGAAGTAAATAGTTTTAATTGATGAAAGGGGAGAGCCCTCTTTCATCGACCTTTTTTCTCAACCTCGGTTAATAATGGTAATCATTCGGTACGCAACGGTCATGTGTTTGTTATTCAGTATAACATCTGCACAACCATCACATCGTCCATTGAGTTCTCCTCTCTATGGACAAGTGAACGTTGAGAGTGATATTCTCTATGGACAAAGCATTGGCGTCAATGATTCCATCGTCAACCTACTCCTTGATGTTTATACCGGTACGGGAGATACGGCACAACAGCGTCCTTTAGTATTATTTATCCACGGCGGCGGTTTCAAAAATGGGAACAAGGTTCTTAAGATGAGCAAACTGTTCTGTTCCCGTTTTGCGAAGTGCGGTTTTGTTGCGGCATCCATCAACTACCGTCTTTCTCAATCGATACGGTCGAACGATGAATACTTTGCGGCCATGATTCACGCGGTGCAGGATGCAAAAGCAGCAGTGCGGTTCTTTAGAAAGAATGCCGTCCGGTTTATGATTGATACGTCAAAAATATTTGTCATGGGTACATCGGCTGGTGCAATCACCGCACTGCATATGGCCTATCTTGATCAGAATGAATTTCCGACATCGGTCGACGTGAAAAAGACCGGTACCCTTGAAGGAAACAGCGGGAACCCGGGATACTCATCCGCTATTCACGGCGTTATTAATTGCTGGGGTGCAATGGCGGATTTTCGCTGGATTCAAAATGGAAATGTGCCGGTCTTTAATATCCACGGCGTATGTGATTCCACCATTGCGTTCGATTCTTCCTTCTCGTATAAGGCATTCAAATACGGCAGTACAGTTATTCATGACCGCGCATTGAAAGTGGGAGTCAAATCAGGATTACGACTGTTTTATCAAACCGGACACACATTGGATAATGATCCGGTCAAACAGGACAGCGCGGCAAATGATATTACAGATTGGCTTTCAAAGATTATTCAAAACTGATATTCACATATTTGAAATATGACGCCGTCAAACAGTGAATAAACAAAGATGTTTTTTTGATTGGAACAGTAGTGTGCCCCGAAGGGATGTAAGAAAATGAAAACAATACGTACTATATCAATCGTTGCTATCATTCTTTTTGCAATGATCCTTCCGTCATTTTTAGCGGCGCAGGAAGAAATTATAGTGAAGGCGAAGAAAAAGATCTACCATGCCGATGGATCACGGTCGTATGGCGATTGGAAGGAATACCAGACTCAACGCATAGAAAATTTAACAGGATTTATTCCGAAGAAAGAACCTTCCTATTCCCGGTACGGAGGAAGACTTGATACTCGTGTTGAATCGACCGGATTCTTTTATCCCAAAAAAATTGAAGGGCGATGGTGGCTTATTGATCCGGACGGTTATTTATTCATTCACAAAGCCATTGTTACTGTGAAGCCGGGTACATCGTCAAATCAAAACTCCGTAGTTGCAAAAAAATTCGGTGATACGAAAAAATGGCTCGATTCAACGTCCCGGCTTTTATCATCGACCGGATTTAACGGTACCGGTAACTGGTCCGATGCAGATCTGGTAAAAGAGTCACCGATTCCGCTTGTCTATACACGCGGTTTCAACTTTATGTCGGCGTACGGAAAAAAACGGGGAGGCACGTATCAACAACCCGGCCACACGGGATATCCCAACGATCTGATCTTTGTCTTCGATCCTGAATTTGCCCTGTTCTGCGATACGGAAGCGGCCGATGCACTTGCTTACAAAAACGAAAAAAATCTTCTCGGATATTTTTCCGATAATGAAATGCCGTTTCCCGATAACGCGCTGGACCGGTACTTATCGCTCGATCCAAAAGATCCGGGATACCAGGAAGCATCACGATGGCTCACGTCAAAAAGAGTAGAGCAACAATCACGGAAGGAAATCACGAACGAAGAGAGAAGTGCATTCCTGGCCTATATGTCGGACAGATATTTTTCCATCGTTTCGAAAGCGATAAAAAAATATGATCCCAACCATCTCTATTTAGGATGCCGGTTTCATGGGGACATTATCAGAAAACAACCGGTATTCGAAAGTGCCGGCAAATATATGGATGCTGTTTCGGTGAATTATTACGATGTGTGGACGCCGGAGAACGACCGTCTTCAGAAATGGGCCGAATGGTCCGGAAAACCGATCCTCATCACCGAATGGTATACCAAAGGGGAGGATTCAGGATTGAAGAACCAGACCGGCGCTGGATGGATAGTGCCGACACAAAAAGACCGCGGATATTTCTATCAGAATTTTACCCTGGCGCTGCTCGAATCAAAAGTTGTGGTGGGATGGCACTGGTTCAAATATCAGGACAATGATCCGAACGATAAGACGGCCGATCCTTCGAACGCCGATGCGAATAAAGGGATCGTTGATAATAATTTTACGCCTTACTATCCCTTACTGCAGGAGATGAAAGAAATAAATACCAACGTGTACAGCATCATCGATTACTTTGACGCAAAAAAATAAAGCGAGCATTCCCAATGAACAAATTAATATTCATCCTTCTTTTTCTCTTTGCTGCGGTCTCTGTTGCCCAAAAAAATATTCCTGCAGGAAATCCGATCTACCATGAGGGATGGAACGATCTCAACAAGAACGGGAAAATGGACCCTTATGAGAATTCCAAACTTCCTGTTGAACAGCGGATCAAAAACCTGCTGAGCTTGATGACGCTGAATGAAAAGACAAATCAAATGGCAACACTGTACGGTTACGGCAGGGTATTGAAAGATGAACTGCCGACCGCAGGGTGGAAGAATGAAATATGGAAAGACGGCATCGCAAATATAGACGAACATCTGAATGGACTTGACAGACCGAATACAAAAACTGAATATTCATGGCCGCCGTCAAAACATGCCGGAGCCATCAATGAAACTCAACGGTTCTTTATTGAAGAAACCCGTCTCGGCATTCCGGTTGATTTTTCAAACGAGGGGAACAGAGGATTGTGTCAACATGGTGCAACAGCGTTCCCTTCACAGCTTGGCGTTGGCGCAACATGGGATGTCGATCTTGTTGCTCGCATTGGTGCAATTACCGGCAAGGAAGCAAAGATTCTTGGCTATAGTAATGTGTATTCCCCTATTCTGGATCTTGCGCGCGATCCCCGGTGGGGCAGAGTGGTGGAATGTTATGGAGAAGATCCTTTTCATATTTCGCGATTAGGGGTTGCGCAGGTTAAAGGAATTCAGGAGCAGCATGTTGCGGCGACCGTGAAGCACTTTGCCGTTTACAGTGTTCCCAAAGGCGGACGGGACGGCGAGGCCCGCACCGATCCTCATGTTGCCCCGCGCGAAGTTGAGACCATGTATCTTGCACCATTCAAAGCGGCGTTTGTTGAAGCGAAGGCGCTCGGAACCATGAGTTCCTATAATGATTATGACGGCGTTCCAATTACCGGCAGCAGCGATTTTTTGATCAAAAAATTGAGGAAAGAATGGGGGTTTAACGGCTATGTGGTTTCGGACAGCAAGGCGGTTGAATATCTTTATACAAAACACCATGTTGCGAAAGATCAAAAAGATGCCGTTCGTCAGTCGGTACAAGCCGGTCTGAATGTTCGGACCGAATTCACCCCTCCGGATGATTTCATCCTTCCGCTGCGGGAATTGGTGAAGGAAGGTACTATTCCTCAAAAGATGCTGGATGAACGTGTTGCCGATGTCCTGCGTGTAAAATTTCTTTTAGGGTTATTTGATCAACCCTATGTTCAGCATCCGGAACTTGCCGATACAATAGTTGGATCAGCAGAGAATCAAAAAGTATCGCTGGAAGCATCGCGCAAATCGATCGTGTTGCTGAAGAATGCCGGTCAGATCTTACCGCTGAAAAAAAACATCCGTTCAATTCTGGTCACCGGACCGAATGCTGCCGCAACAAAATCATCTGTGAGTCGATATGGCCCGAACAGAATTGATGTCGTTTCGATTCTTGAAGGGTTGAAGCGTAAAGCAGGTGATTCAACACAAATTAAATATACAAAAGGGTGCGAGCTTGTTGATGCGAACTGGCCGCAGAGCGAAATACTTCCATCACCGATGTCCGTTGAAGAAAAAGAGGAAATCGAAAAAGCTAAAGCATTGGCAAAGACGGTTGATGCGGCGATTGTTGTTGTCGGCGACGATGAACGGATCGTGGGCGAATCAAAATCGAGAACAAGTCTTGATCTTCCCGGTTATCAGCTCGATCTGGTAAAAGCAATCTACGAAACCGGCGTGCCGACGATTGTTGTTTTAATCAATGGCCGTCCGATGACCATTAACTGGATAGATAAATATGTTCCGGCTATCGTTGAAGCGTGGTTCCCAGGAAAATGGGGAGGCGATGCAGTAGCCGATGTTCTCTTCGGTGATTATAATCCGGGTGGAAAACTTCCCATCACATTTCCAAAAACCGTTGGTCAGGTGCCGTTAAATTTTCCCTATAAGCCGGGATCCGACATCGGTGATCCGACGTCGGTCTGTGATGTGCTATATCCTTTTGGTTTTGGATTGAGCTATACGGAGTTTAAATATTCAAATCTTTCCATTACACCGTTAAAGCATTTGATGGACGGGAATGTTGAAGTTTCGTGTGATATCGAAAACACGGGGAGCATGGATGGCGAAGAAGTTGCACAATTGTACGTTCATGATGAAACAAGCAGCGTTACGACGTACGTGAAAAATCTGCGCGGATTTCAGCGGATATTCGTACCGAAAGGGAAGAAAACACACGTCCGTTTCGTTCTTTCTCCTGCAGATTTTTCGCTACTGGACCGGAACAATACCGTTGTTGTAGAGCCCGGTCTGTTTACGGTAATGATCGGAAGTTCTTCTGTGGACATACGGCTTACGGAAAAATTCATGCTAAAATAGGCAAAAAACAGGCTTTTTAAGCAATTACATGTTAATTAACGTTCCTGCAACCGTTCTTATCTTGTATTACAGCATTAACAGAATTATTTTAGTTTAGAAAATTATCGGGTAATTATGTATTCGAGACATCTGAAAAATCTCACATCAATGTCATTCCGAGGAGTGAAGCGACGAGGAATCTCAATCTTCTACTCAAATAGAAGAACAAGATTCTTCGCTTGCCCCTTCGGGGCTTCGCTCAGAATGACAATGGACAACCTATTTTTCAGATGTCACTATTCAGATATTTGGAAAGCCAAAATATCTCCAAAGAATGCCGTATTCTTCCTTCTTTTGCTGTCGAATTTTCTTTGCGGATTTCTTCTCGCTGAAAACGCAGGTAAAATTTCCGGTACAATTAAAGATAAAACGAACAGCGAACCGCTTGTCGGTGCGACAGTCGTTCTGAAAGGAACAAAACTTGGTGGCATCACTGACGTTGCCGGTGATTATTATATTTTAAATGTCCCCCCCGGTACGTACAATGTCACAGCATCGATCGTCGGGTATGGAAAAGTAACACAAACGGAGGTTCTGGTACGGATCGATCAGACAACAACACTCAATTTCCGGCTGGCGGAAGAGGTTGTTGAGGCAGAGGGCGTTACCATTGTTGCAGAAAAACCGAAGGTTGAACTCGATCTCACCGCAAGTAAAGCAACCGTATCACGCGAAGAGATCTCGAACGGATGGGTGAAGGATATCAAAGATGTTATCACCGACCAATCATCAACAAATATCAATGGAGGCATTCGCGGAAGTTTCGGCGGCGATGTTTCATATCGTGTGGACGGCCTCGATCTTCGTGATGTTGGTTCGAACACCAATTTTTCTTCGGTGAATCTATCCACCGTTCAGGCGATCGAAGTTTTGACGGGAGGATGGAACGCCGAATACGGACAGGCGAACGGCGCGATCGTTAATATTGTTTCACGAAAAGCGACCGACAAGATCCATGCCGTTGCAACGTATAAGTCGAGGCCTTCCGGTAAATATCATTGGGGAAGAAACATCTACGATAAGAATGATGTGTTCCATACCGTGATGGCAACACCGGAATTTTGGGATACATCAAAAACGTGGCGGACGCAGTGGATGGCTCCGGGTGAATCGCAAAAGGGGAATCTCGGAGACGGAAAATTTGCAAAAATGACTCCGCAGGAAAAGGCGGACTGGTGGAAGAATTTCATCAATGACAGCAAACGGTTCCCGCAATTCGATTATGCCGACAGAGCGGAATGGGAACAGGAAGTAACGATCTATGGTCCAATTCTGCCCGAACTGAATTTTTTGGTTTCCGGCCGGTATAAAGAAGGAGTTGGTATTTATCCCTCCGCATTAAAGTACAATCCCGACATGACATTACAGGGATCACTAGACTGGTCGCCGGTAAGTACAACAATGGTCAGTTTCAACGGCATGTTCACAAAATTCGAAAATTCCGGCGCTCCCAGGACCAATTATCAATCATCCGAAACGATTGTTGCCGACAACGCGTCTCAAACGTTGCCGTTCATTGACGATCCGTATAACAAATATAAATTTTGGTTTTATGGACCGTCGAATAACGGCGGAAGTTTCGGCGACGGCAGCACGATCCGGGCCCCCGAACGCGCTCAACTGATGAATGTCCAAGCAAAGCTTACGCAGGTTTTTACTCCCGAAACATTTCTGAACATGGCCTTCCAGCATAGCCAGATGCAATACAATCTTGATTTTCGTGATATTGCGCAGACAGCACAATTTGCTGCGTTTGGATTTCCTTCACCGACGGATTCCGTTCTTTCGTACGGCGTATGGCTGACCTCATTCGGGAAACCGCCGACTTCGAATTTGTTCGACTCCCAACGGTGGGGATATGCCGGAGATATTTGGAGGAGTGAATCGAGAACGAAGAATTACAGCGTCAAGGCAGATCTTACAAGTCAGATCACCAAAGCGCATCTGGTGAAATCAGGTTTTATCTTTTCTTTGCAGGAGATAAAGACATTCATTCACGAAGGAAATATTCAATCGGCCCCCTACGTGCAGGTGAACGACATTATTCCGATCGTCGATCATCCGTACGAAGGTGCCGGATACATTCAGGATAAAATTGAGGTCGGCGGGATGGTGCTGAATGCCGGTATCCGTTTCGACTTCTTCAATGCGAATAAAAATGTTGCGGCAGATTTCTACGATCCGTTGATGATCTCGGAATACACACTTGGAAATTCGGGAAAGACCGGACTGATCGGATACCGTCCGGGCGGAAGCGGTGCGGCGTATGTAAAAACTCCCACACGATATGCATTCTCACCCCGCATCGGAATTTCACATCCCATCACTGAAACAACGGTGCTGCACTTCATGTTTGGAATTTTCAATCAGCGTCCGTCATGGGTAAAGATGCTTTCCAATCCTGTTGTCTGGACGGATAACAGGGCCAGCGGAAATCTTGATGACCTGATCAAAGCGAACAAACTTAACTCGGACCTTGGTCTTCCCGATACGCTCCTGGTAACGTACCGGTATCTTGGCGCGAAAGTCGGGAACCCTTCGTTAACATGGGAAAAAATGACGCAGTATGAGGTTGGTATCGTGCAGAATATTGAGGATCTCGTGATGATTGAAGCAACAATGTATTACAAAGAGGGAAAAGATCTTACCTCTCTTGGAATAGATCAGGGTCCGGCTACTGGTGAGATAAAACAATCGGGCGGCAATGTAGATGTCCGTTTATATGGAGACCCGTTCCAGGCGGACAACAGAGATCCCGGCAAGTATATCGGGAACTTCACGACCACAGTGAACGGAGCCTGGGCAGATGTTCGCGGTATCGAAATGAAAATGAAATCACAATTCCGCTGGATCAATGTTGAACTTGCCTATACGCTTTCCTATTTGGCCACCGGCCGGTATCACGACAGTAAATTATTCAAACTATCCTCTCTCACAGGAAAACAACTGGCCGACAATGTTTTTGCCGGTGCAAATAATACTGATGGCGGCGGTATCGGCGTGAATGATATGTTGTGGAATCCGAGTAATTCCGGAATGATAAAGCTTACGATGAACAGCCCGGAAGATTTTGGCCCATCCATTATGGAATTTTATCCGTTTGGAAGCTGGGTGGTCAGTTCCTCCACCCGATGGGTGCGGGGCAATGAATTTACTTGGTATCCCACCGATTTTCAGGATATCAAACTTCCGAATAACAGACGGTGGGAAGACCGTTGGAATACCAATATGAATATCAGCAAAAATATTCATCTCGCCGACAATATTTCATTCAAATTGTTTATTCAGGTAACGAATCTATTCAACGAAAAACATCTTGTTCAATTCAGCGAAGGTTCAACATCACTGAATAATTATATGGCAAATAATATTCTTCCGTTCCAATCAACAACAAAGGAGCCGACGGAATGGAATTGGTACACTAATAATCCGCGGCAGATATATTTTGGTACAACGGTCGAATTTTAATCTTTCTTAACAGAGGCTGTGAAGTGAATATCAATTTGAAAGAGCATGTTTGTGCAACGATGGTGAAGCTAATGGTAGCCGTGATGTTTGCGTCTTCTTCACTGTTTGCGCAAAGCGTCAATCCTGAAAGATTGACGCGTACAAAATATTGGGTCAAGACGGCACCGAATGGCGCTCTGGACAGAGAAACAACGATTGGAAATAATCAGTGGCTCTCTCTTTATCCCGGCGATTACAATGCGCAGGGTGAATCAGCAGGTGGCTGGGATGCGAATGTGATCTATAACGGAGCGATGGTGGCCGGACAACCTGTTGGCTGGTATTACAGAAGCGTGCAATATAACAGCCCCAATGTGTATGCCATTTCCCAAACAGCGGTCACACAAAACTATAATCTCGTCAATCCCCTGCGCGCAGAAGAATATCTCACCGGAGATATCGGTTCGTATCAGTTCGACGGAGCGGGGAAGAGGCATATGAAGTATACGCTCTCCGGTATAGTACGGGTGTGGAGCCAGCCGAAGTACGATGACTTTGTGATCATGGAATGCACGCTTACCAATACCGATGATACCACGTTCAACGATTTTTATTACGCACGGCTCGTCACTCCGAACGGCCCGTACCGGCCTTCGTCCGTTTCTGTTGGATGGGACAAGGAGTATGAATGGGATACGGTGATGGGAGATACTCTTGGATATATTTTTTATGATGGAACATCGCTTCCTCCAACAACAACTGCTCCCGTCTATTCCATTCCTCCCGGTGATTCAACGGGCAATGCCGGTGATCCCGGGAATATCGGCGTGCAGGGGTCCAGAAATTACAAACTCTATTCACCGTACGTGTATGCCTATACTTTTTTCATCGATTCGCTTCCGAAAAATAAATTCGGCGAGAAAAAAATATGGCGTAAAATTGTGTCGACAGACAGCAGGGCAGCTGCATTGGAACTTTTGCCTCCGCGCTACGACGACGGGCTGGGTCAATACAGTACGCTGGTGAACTTTATTACCACCAATGAACAACCGAAGACAAGCTGGAAAAACGGCGCCGATTCGGGAATCGTCGGTGCAGGCAGCAAATGGGAAAGAAATCCGCGGTATCTCTATGCGATCGGTCCGTTTGATATTAAAAAGGGTGAATCGATCCATTGGTATGAGATCTTTGCGGCCGGACAAATGGACCGCAATATTTCTATGAAAGGCGGATATGAAGCCACACGGCGGTTTAAATCCGAAGGTATCACAAATCTTAAAGAGAATTTTCGTGCGGCAAAAAGTTTGATCCGGGGGAAATTTGCGCTGCCGTTCGGAACAGTTCCTCCTCCGACACCGGCCGATGCACCGCGTATCGGAAATACCAATGAACTCAAAGTCATTCCTTATGCGATCAATGTAAACAACCAAAGAGTGCAGGGAGTTCAGGTTTCATGGATGGGAGTTCACAAAGGATATAAAGATCCGCAGACAAAACAAGCGGATTTTGCCGCATACAAAATTTATAAATCGACCAATTCCATCGAAGGTCCGTGGGAGATGATCGATTCGATCCATGTTTCGCGTTTTGATTCGCTGAAAACCTCGGTCGACAGTTCGTATGTCGTCATCGATTCGGTATCGAGTACGGGTGCGTTTCCGTTCGTTAAATATTTCATTAAAGCGGAACCCAATGTGCCGTACCGGTACTGTGTAACGAGCATCGACAAGACGGGCAATGAAAGCGGAATGACCGGATATTGTTTCTACCCGGTATCGGCAGAACCTCCGCCGACCAATCAACAAAAACAGATTCTTGTCGTCCCGAATCCGTTCCGGCAGGTGAGCGGTTTTGCCGAAAGCGCAGAGTATAAACGAATTGCCTTTGTGAATATTCCGGCACTCTGCACGATAAGAATCTATACACTTGCATTGGACCTTGTAAAAACTCTGGAGCATACGAGCGGCGGTGGAATTGAAACATGGGGTTCTCAATCCGGAAAAGATTATATGCTCACCGATTTTGCCCAAAATGTTCAGCCCGGCATCTACATCTTTCATGTGGAGTCGCACGTTCCCGGACACGAAGGGGAAACATCGGTTGGTAAAATAGCGATCATTAAATAGCGGTCATTCACAGATGCTAATACAAAAATCGGACATGATAAATCGAATGAACAGAATTTTCACCTTCATCATCGCGGTGGTGCTGTTATCCGTTCAGGCCAAAAGCCAGGTTGGGAATAATACGGTGGGATGGGGAGTGGAACCACTGGAGATCAGCAGAGTTGCCGCTGCGGGATGGCAGTTTTTGAAATTACCGACTGACGCACGCAGCGCGGCGCTTGGAGGAATAAAGTCGGCGATAGGGCACGGCAACGCAAACTCGGCGTTCAATAATCCTGCTTCGGCTTCGGATATCTCCGGTTCGGATATTCAACTCTCTGCAATGAACTGGGTAGCCGATATTCAATATAACAGCATCTCCTACGTGCAGAATGTTGAAACATGGGGAACATTTGGCATCAACTGTATATATCTGAATTATGGCGATATGGTCCGCACTAAAGTTGCGCAGGGTTTTGATGCATTGGGGAATGATATCGGTATAGTGCCGATCACGGAAGGTTTGCCAACATTTACCGCACATGATCTGGCTGCGGGGATTTTATATTCGCGCCGGATCACCGAGTTCCTTCAAGTTGGAGGAAGTCTGAAATATACGGAACAGCAGATCGATGATGCGAAGATGGGAAGCTGGGCACTGGACATCGGAACGATGTACTGGACCGGAATAGGAAGTTTGCGTATCTCGATGCTTGGGAAAAACTTCGGGCCGGACGGCGAATTTTTAACATACGAAGGAAGGATCGCGCAGGCGCCGGCAATGGTCAAAATGCCGATGATTTTTATCCTTGGCGCTGCATACGATATTCTTCAGCCGAACAACGACAGCCGGCAACGATTGACACTTGCCGCCGAGTATGTGAAACCCAACGACGGTCCTGATAAGGTCAATGTCGGTTTTGAATATTTCATGTTTTCCAATATCTATTTCCGCGGCGGATACCGGTTCAACTACGATGAGGAAAGCTATACGTTCGGGTTCGGCGTTGAATATTCGGTGGACGATGACGTAAAAATTAAAATGGATTATGCGTATGCCAATGTCGGCAGGTTCAAGTATGTGAATATGCTGACATTCGGATTTGGATTTTAATATCAATTTTTAATCGAAATGAACATTTATTCAATAAGGAGGTAATCATGAAGAGTTATTTTCAGAGCATTCTTTTTGTTCTCATTTTTTCTTTCTCCGCACCATTACTGCATGGGCAGATAATGATACAGGAAGATTTCAATTATACTGCGGGTACCGATCTTGTCACCAACGGATGGTCGAAAGCAGCACTCGTTTGGAATCCGGTCACCGTCGTATCACCCGGCCTTACGTACCAGGGATATATCGGTGCAGGCGTAGGGAACGCGGCATTGTTAATGGACTATACCGAACGGTATTCAAAATCCATTACGGTCCCAACAGCCGGAGATCTTTATGCAGCATTTATGGTCAGGGTTGACACTGCAACTTCCTCGGGCGGTTACGTTGTCTGTTTTTATTCAAACAATGCGGCACGCGGCAGATTTTGGATCAAAAATGACGGATCCGGGAATTTGAAATTCGGTTTAAGCGGAAAAAGTGCATCGGCTCCCGTTACGTATGAAGCAACAAATTATCTTTTCAAAACAACATATCTGGTGGTGTTAAAATATTCGATCGTTGTAGGAACAACGAACGATTTATATTCGCTGATCGTCAATCCATTGCCCGGGAAAGCGGAGCCGGTTGCAAATATTTTGCCGTTTACCGATACTGGAAGTGATCTTGGGGCAAATACTTCCGGTGCAAGTCTTTCCATTCAAGGACGGGACAGCCTGGGAACGGGTGCCGTGTTTGTTGTAGATGGAATACGCGTTGGAACTGCCTGGACTTCGGTCGTTCCGCCGCCGCCGTTCTATTATAAAGGAACCGGCGCTGTTGATGATCCGAATAGTTGGGGTGACAACACCAACGGGTCGGGGAACCATCCGGTTGATTTTGGCGTGGACAACCAGTTATATCTATTAACGAATACAACATCAGTAACTCTTTCGTCACCCTGGGTGGTATCGGGTGCTGGTTCAAAAGTTATTGTTGCCGGCGGAACTGCGCTGACCGTTGCAACGGGCGGAGTTCTTTCTGCCACCATAGATGTAGCATCCGGCGGAGTGCTCAATTTAACCAGCGCCGATTTCCTTCCGGTATTCGGTACGAACGGCGGCACAGTAAACTTCGATAATGCTGCCGGTATCACTCTTACCCAGGATGTGGTTCTGCCAACCAGTTCCGGTTATTATGTACTGGCAAATGGAAACCTTAATGTTGGTACATATAAACTTTCTGTCAAAGGAAGACTGCGAACCAATAATTTTAAAGTCCTTGGCAGCGGAACTTTTGCATTGGATTCCGCAGGCACCTTAGCGGTCTCTTCACCCGATGGAATCGTTGCCAGCGGATCAACCGGTGATATACAAACAACGGGCAGATCATTCTCCCGGTACGCAAACTATATCTACTCCGGTACAGCCAATCAAACGACGGGCAATGCAATTCCGGATACCGTTGCAAACATAACAGTAGCAATGAACAATCGTAATTTGACAACAACACTGTCCAAACCGATTGTTGTTACCGGTAACCTTACAATGACAAGCGGAAAATATAAATTAGGGAATTTTAATCTTGTCTTCTCCAATCCGAGCGGACAATCAGATACATCGTACGTTATCACCGACGGTACCGGTGCTTTGATCAGAACAACGGCGAACACAGGACGAAAAACGATGCCGATCGGCTCGGCTCTTGAATATCGCCCGGCAGTATTCATTTTTGAATCAACACCGACCGGTATGCGCAATATCGCATTCCGTTACATTACCGGAGATACGGGGTCGGTCGGCTTTCCCGTGAATATCTTTTATCGTTACAAAGGGGGATATTGGAATGTTGCAAGCGACAGCGCAAGTAATCCAGTTTACCGGTTAGATATAATTTCGCCGAATGGATTTGCCGATCCGTCCACACGGAGGATCATCTATCGCGCAAGCAATACGGTGAAGTGGGATACTATAGCGAACGTACTCAATACATTTTATGCGGATACGGTGACGCAGGGGGGCATCGATAAGTTTGGTCAGTTTGCCATCGGAATCGGAACTCCTCAATCGCCGACAACGGGAAAACGGTATGAAAGCGAAGTATTCACTTCATTCCAAATTCAGTCTGCGATTCCGTATGGTACGGATGTCAAACAAACGCTGGATCTTTATACCGGCACAAGCGACAGCCGCACAGATCGTCCGCTGGTAGTGTTTATTCCCGGCGGCGGATTTAAAGCGGTGAATGCGCCCGGCGGATTCAGTAATATTCTCGGCGGCGGGTTGGCAAAACGTGGATATGTTGTCGCGAACATCAATTACTATCGCACGGCTTCCAGTCAGCCCACGGATTCTTCCTCATTCGAAATAATGCTAAAAGCACAGCAGGATGTAAAAGCGGCGATACGGTTCCTGAGAAAAAATGGAACATCGTACGGTATTGATACGTCGCAAATTTTTCTTACCGGCAGTTCTGCCGGTTCCATTACCGCTCTCCATATAGCATATCTGGATTCTGCAGAAGTGCCGGGCAAGTATGTCAACTGGAGCAACATTGGAGGTACCTTTGACGGACCGGATCGCGGAACACCCGGAATTTCCACACGCGTTTCCGGAGTCATCTCGAACTGGGGAGCGATTGGTGATACTGCCTGGATGAAGAACAGCAAAGTGCCGGTGTATTGTGTTCACGGCCTGGCAGATTCGACCGTGTTTTATGATTCCATTCCTGCCGATGGTCCATTCCGGTATTCCAGCAAATATATTTACGCGACTACTCAGAGACTGGGTATCACCAGCGGATTAAAAACGTTTGTTAACACTGGTCATACGCTGGATAATGATGCGGCCAAACAGGACGACGCCTATAAATCTTCAAGCACCTGGCTTTTGACGCTTCTCAAACCCAGTACGCTTGGTGTTCAGAATGAACAAAGGATAGTTCCGACGTCGATCAGTCTGCTGAACAATTATCCGAATCCGTTCAATCCTTCAACAACAATACGGTATCAGCTTCCATCGATGATGCACATAAGAGTCAGCGTATATAATATCATCGGACAAGAAGTCGCAACATTAGTGAATGAAATAAAGGATGCAGGAGAATATTCTGTTACGTTTGATGCATCGAGACTTGCTTCGGGTTTGTATCTGTATCAACTGAAAGCCGGTTCGTTCGTTCAAACAAAGAAAATGTTGCTTCTAAAGTAAGATCTTCACAAAATACAGGAGCCATCAAAGAGATTTTGGTGGCTCTTGTCCTTTTTATCGCTTGCCAATAGAAAACATCCTCGATCATGAAATATTTTCGCATCATAGTATTTGTTCTTACTGCGCTCATCCAAACAGCGGGATCCCAATCGATCACGTATTATGTGGATGCTGCCGGCGGTAATGATGCAAATACCGGAAAATCTCCGGCTGTTCCATGGAAGAACATTACGAAAATAAACGCAATAACATTTCAACCCGGCGACAGCATCCTGCTCAAATCAGGATCTGTGTGGAGCGGACAATTGCTGCTTCAAGGGTCGGGTAAGAAAGAGAAACCGGTAATTGTTGACGCATACGGCGGCACGCAAAAACCGAGAATAGACGGCAATGGAATTATAGGTTCGGCAGCATTACATCTCAACAACGGTAAATTCTGGGAGATCAATAATCTTGAAATAACCAACGACTCGCCCACAGCTGCCGATCGCCGGGGAGTTCTGATCAGCGCATCCGATTTTGGCCTGGTTGAGCATATCTATCTCCGGAATCTGAATATCCATGACGTGAAAGGAATTGTTGGAGGCGACGATGCATCCAAACGGACAGCCGGTATCGGGATCGAGACAACAACCGACAGAATCCTGGCGACACGATTTGATGATATTTTGATCGAAGGATGTACGATCTGGAATATTGATAATACGGGGATATACACGGACAATCTCATCTTTCGGAACACACCGGGATCTGCGGATTGGACCAAACGACGTTTCACGAATTTCATCATACGCAAGAACACCATTCATCATATCGCAAAAAATGCGATGATCATACGGCTTTTTGACGGCGGACTTGTAGAAAACAATGTGTGTTACGAGACAGCATTAAAAACTACCGGCAATACAATGTTCACCGCTTCCTGCAATGGTACGGTGTTTCAGTACAACGAAGGATATTTTAACCGGGCATCACTGCAAGGTGGGGATTTCGGAGATGGCAGTATGTATGATGCGGATCTTAAAAGTTCGAACATTATTTTCCAATACAGCTACAGTCATGATAACAGCCACGGATTATTTTGGAGCTGCACCACCCAGCCGGATTCAGGGATCGTCTGCCGGTACAATGTCAGTCAGAATGACAAAGGGATCATTTTCTGCATCAATTATCCGGTGACATCGGTTCAGATCTATAACAATACAGTCTATATCGGCCAGGGACTTTCATCGAAGATCATTTCGGAACGGAATGTGAACACAGGAACACGAAACTATAGTTTTAAAAACAATATCATTTATAATCTCAGCGCGAATTCAGTCTATGATTTTAGAACGACAGGATACACGCGCGATATTAATTATAATACATTGTACGGATTTCATCCTTCGAACGAACCGGCCGATTCCAATAAACTCACCAACGATCCGAATTTTTTTAATCCAGGGTCGGCGGGCACTGGGATCTCAACAATATTAGGATACATGCTGCAGGCAAATTCATCCGCCATTAATAGCGGAATAATGTTTCCGAACCATCCGGTGAGGGATATTGCCGGCAACAGCGTTCCGGTGGATGGAAGCGTGGACCGGGGAGCTTTCGAGTTCCAGGGTCCCGTCGGTATTCTTCAAGACCATGATTCTGCGCCGCTTCAGTATGAATTGAATCAAAACTTCCCGAATCCGTTCAACCCTTCCACACGAATAACCTATTCTATCCCTTCCTTGCAAAAAGTTGTGCTCGAAGTTTTTAATATGCTGGGAATGAAGATTGAAACACTGGTAAACGACGTCATTCCGGCAGGAGTCCATTCGGTTGCGTTTAATGCTCTACATCTACCGAGTGGAGTTTACCTGTATCGCTTGCGCGCCGGCACGTATGAGTGCGTAAAGCGCATGGCATTTGTGAAGTAGAAAACGATTTGGAACAGCCGGCAAATCTCATTGCTGCACCACTGTTTTTGCATGAAAAAGAACCCGGTGGTTTGACGGAAAGGGTCGTTTAAGGGAAAAGTTATACGTGGTTTATTCCCCATAAAATTCGACAGGACCAATCAGTTAAGTTCATTTCTTGTAATTCTGGAGTGTATTGCCAGTAATATACTGTTTAATACTGAAATCTCCGGTGAAGGTTTGCGTTATTATATTACGAAATTAAGTTTTTCTCACTAAGAACAGGTCATAAAATGAAATATTCAATGGAAGGTCTTAAAGGAAAAGTCTGTGTCATCACCGGCGGCGGCGGAGTAATCGGAACATCGTTAGCGATCGGGTTGGGTGAGGCAGGAGCAGTGATTGCTATTGTTGATTTTGTGAAAGAAAAAGCAGACGAAGTGGCAAGGATCGTTGCCGAAAAAACCGGCGTTGCTACGATTGGAGTGTTCGGCAATGTTCTGGATAAAGGAACGCTGATCGAAGCGAAGAAACTGATCAATGAACGGCTTGGCAAAATCGACATACTTGTGAATGGTGCAGGGGGAAATGCGCCGACAGCAACCACGCAGGTCGAATTCATGACCAAAGATACTTTGGGAGATCTTTCCAAAGGATTTTTCGGACTTGATATCGAAGGATTCCGGAAAGTTTTCGATCTGAATTTTTTAGGAACGGTACTGCCGACGATGGTCTTTGCCGAAGACATGGCGGGACGGGGCGGAAACATCATCAATATTTCTTCCATGAATTCTTTCCGTCCGTTGACAAAAATTCCGGCGTATTCGGCCGCAAAAGCAAGCATCAACAATTTAACGGAATGGCTTGCCGTTCATTTTGCAAAACTTGATATCCGCGTGAACGCGATCGCTCCGGGATTTTTCCTTACCGATCAAAATCGATTTTTATTGACCGATAAAGAAACAGGCAAACTCACTGCCCGGGGGAACAAGATCATCGACAATACGCCGATGGGAAGATTCGGCGAACCGGACGAATTGATCGGTACACTTTTATATCTCACGTCGGATCTTTCCAAGTTCGTCACCGGCGTGGTCATTCCTGTTGACGGCGGTTTTAACGTTTACGCTGGAGTATAAGGAACGTGTAACATGATGTTCCCTTTATTGTGCGGGCCAAGAACCGGCGGCACTAGTAAAACAGAAAAAATATTTTCTATAAATATTATTTAAAGGAGCTAACAATGAGCGGCTTAGTCATAAAAAAAGAAGGGGCTTTGGATCTTGTATCACTCGGCGCATTGGTCAATCGTCTTGATCCCGGCATCATCCCGTTTCGAAAAGCAACGGAATGCAAAATTCATGTGAGCGGCGGCGAGTTCAACGTGGCCGCAAATTTGTCCGATTGTTTCGGAATGAAAACCGGTATTGCAACGGCAATGGTCGATTATCCGGTCGGTGAATTAATCGCGGAACGCGTGCGTGCGATGGGAGTAAAACCGTTCTATAAACGATTCAAGCACAACGGTGTGAACGGACCCAATATGGCAACGGTGTACAGCGATCAGGGCCATGGTGTGCGTCCGCCGGTAGTGTTCTATAACCGTTCCAATGAAGCCGGAGCTCAATTAAAACCGGGTGATTTCAATTGGGATGAAATTTTTGCCGGCGGTGTGCGGTGGTTCCATAGCGGAGGAATATTTTCGGCACTCTCGGAAACGACTGGACAATTGATCATTGAAGGGATGAAGGCCGCCAAGAAAGCAGGCGCGGTCACAAGTTTTGACTTGAATTACCGCGCAAAACTGTGGAATATATGGGGGGGCGAGAAAAAAGCGGCAGAAGTAATTCACGGTATTGTTGAGAATGTTGACGTGCTGGTGGGGAACGAAGAGGATCTGCAAAAAGGTCTGGGAATGCCGGGGCAGGATGTCGAATCAACATCGGCACTCGATCCGACCGCATTCTTTAAGATGATCGAATCGGTCGTCAAGAAATATCCGAATGTCAAAGCGGTTGCAACAACGTTGCGCGAAGTGCATTCCACCAACCACCACAGCTGGGCGGCCGTTGCGTGGATCGACGGGAAGACGTATGTTTCCCCAACATGTGAACTGGATGTTGTTGATCGTGTGGGCGGCGGCGACGGTTATGCGTCAGGATTTTTCTACGGACTTTTATCCGGTGAATCTCCTGAAGATGCCGTAAGACTCGGCTGGGCGCACGGGGCAATGCTGACAACAACGCCGGGCGATACCACAATGGTAACGGCGGATCAGGTTCGCGCGTTTGCCAAAGGCGGATCGGCGCGAATTCAGCGGTAAGTTTTTTGAAATAATTTCGTGACGCCGTTGAATGTGACCAACGGCGTTGCCGAAGTTATTACAGCAGTTTCCAAAATATTGCGCTATCAAAGCAGACGTGGAAGAAAGTTTAGAATCCTATGTTATATTTTTCAAAAGGTTCAAGCAGCACAGTTCTTACGGATGAGGAATTACGGAGCGCACTGCATTCCGTTTTCGAAAAATTCGGAAATGTAAAACGGGTGCTTGCCATTCCGCCGGATGCAACCAGGTTTCATTCGTATGCCGGGCCGCTGACAGTCTTTACCTACCAATATTATCAGGATCGTCTTAAAGCAGTTCTTCCCGCACTCGGCACTCACTCTGCAATGACCTCTTCACAGATCGATCACATGTTTCCCGCTGTTCCGCACAATCTGTTCAAAGTGCACGATTGGAGAAACGGACTGGTAACGTTGGGTGAAGTCCCCTCCGAGTTTGTCAGCAGTGTATCCGAACAACGGGTGAAATATTCATGGCCGGCTCAGGTGGACAAAGAACTGGTGGAGGGGAACTATGACGTGATCTATTCGTTGGGTCAGGTGGTCCCTCATGAAGTTGTCGGCATGGCCAATTATAATAAAAATATTTTTGTCGGCACGGGCGGATCGGAAGGGATCAACAAGAGTCATTTTCTCGGTGCCGCATACGGCATGGAGCGGATCATGGGCCGCGCTGATACGCCGGTCCGGCAGGTGCTGAACTATGCATCGGATCATTTCGCGAAGCATTTACCGATCATCTACATACAGACCGTTGTAGGAAAAGATGCGTCGGGGAAATTGGTCGTCCGCGGATTATATATCGGCGACGATGTGGAATGTTTTCTGCTGGCTTCAAAACTATCGCTTGAAGTGAATTTCGAAATGCTGGATCACGAATTGGATAAGGTGATTGTCTATCTCGATCCGTCAGAATTTAAATCAACGTGGTTGGGGAACAAAAGCGTGTACCGCACGCGTATGGCAATTGCCGATGATGGGGAACTTGTCATTCTCGCGCCGGGATTGAAAGAATTCGGCGAGGATCCGACGATCGACAAACTGATCAGAAAATACGGATATGTGAAAACCCCGCAGGTTCTGGAACATGTGAAAAAGAACGATGATCTGCGCAACAACCTTTCTGCGGCGGCTCACTTGATCCATGGTTCCTCTGAAGGACGCTTTTCCATCACGTATTGTCCCGGCATGCTTACGAAGGAAGAGATCGAATCGGTGAATTTCAAATATGCGGACCTTCATACGATGATGAAGCGTTATGATCCGGCGCAGTTGAAAGACGGCTATAACGTGATGCCCGACGGAGAAAAAATATTCTACATATCCAATCCCGCTCTCGGACTATGGGCGTATAAGGAAAAATTTAAATAGAAAAGGTAAAAACATGAATCAGAATAAAGCAGATATCGCGGTTATCGGCATCGGTGTAATGGGTGAGAACCTTGCCCTCAATTTTGAAAGCAAAGGATTTACCGCTGCGGTGTTCGATATCGACACTAATAAAGTAAAACACTTCGTTGAAGGAAGAGCAAAGGGAAAGAATATCATCGGCGCTTATTCCTATGCGGAATTGGCAGGAGCAATGAAACAGCCGCGGAAGATCCTGATTATGGTGCAGGCGGGCAAAGCAGTTGATGCGGTGATCGATGCCATTGTCCCTTCTCTGCAGCCGGGCGATATCCTTATCGACGGCGGGAATACGCATTTCCCAGATACCACAAGGCGTGTGAAGGCGCTTGAACAAAAAGGACTGCTCTTTATCGGGACGGGCGTTTCCGGCGGAGAAGAAGGAGCGCTGTTAGGTCCGGCAATTATGCCGGGCGGATCCGTGAAAGCGTGGGAGCATGTAAAAGCGCCGCTGCAGGCGATCTCGGCCAAGGTCGACGGCGTTCCGTGCTGCGACTGGCTCGGCGAAGATGGGGCTGGTCATTTTGTGAAAATGGTGCACAACGGAATCGAATACGGCGATATGCAGCTGATCTGCGAAACATATCAAATGATGAAAACAGCGCTTGGACTATCCAATGAAGAGATGCATGAAGCGTTCAAGGATTGGAATAACGGCGAACTGAAAAGTTATTTAATCGAGATCACCCGCGACATCTTGAATTATAAGGATAGCAGCGGAACGGCTGTTGTCGATACAATATTGGATAAAGCCGGGCAGAAGGGAACGGGTAAATGGACTGTTGTGACTGCGCTCGATACGGGCATGCCGCTTACCCTGGTCACCGAATCCGTTCTTGCACGGTGTCTTTCCGCACTGAAGGATGAACGTGTTGCCGCGTCAAAAAAATTGCATGGACCAACATCCGCTCTCCGCACCGACAAAAAACTGTTTCTGGACGAATTGAAAAAATCATTGTATCTGGCGAAGATCATTTCCTATGCCCAGGGTTTCAACTTGATGCGCGCGGCAGCGAAGGAGTTCAATTGGAATTTGAACTTCGGCGGAATTGCATTGATCTGGCGCGGAGGATGCATTATCCGTTCGGTCTTCCTGAATAAGATCAATGAGGCATTTATTGCAAATCCTGATCTGGAAAATTTGCTGCTCGATCCGTTCTTCAATACGATCGCCAACGAGTATCAGCAATCGCTGCGCAATGTTGTAGCGGAAGCTGCACAACGCGGCGTGTGGATACCCGCTCTATCATCTGCGCTGATGTACTATGACGGATACCGCACGGCGACTCTTCCGCACAACCTCTTGCAGGCGCAGCGCGATTATTTCGGGGCGCACCAATACGAGCGTGTTGACAAGCCGCGGGGCGAATTTTTCCATACGAATTGGACCGGCCGCGGCGGAGAAACAACGTCATCGGTCTATACTGTATAACAGAAATTGAACTATCATGCGCGTTGTTGTTGATAAAAATAACCCTTGTGTTACGGATGCATTCCGGCAATTTGGCGAAGTGCGTGCACTGACGACGGCGGAAATAACCAAAGAGACAGTGCATGATGTCGACATTCTGATCGTACGATCAGAGACCAAAGTGACAAAAGATCTCCTTGACGGCAGCGCTGTAAAATTTGTCGGCAGCGCAACCATCGGCACCGATCATGTTGATATCGAATATTTGGAATCGACCTCAAGAGTTTTTGCCAGTGCTCCGGGCTCCAACGCCAACTCCGTTGCGGAATATGTTGTTGCGGCACTTCTGCAGTTTTCTCAGAAAAGATCGTTCGCACTGCGCGGCAGGTCGATCGGTGTCGTCGGCGTCGGTAACGTAGGATCAAAAGTTGTCCGATTTGCCGAAGCTTTGGGTATGACGGTTCTGCAAAACGATCCGCCGCTGGCCAGAAGTACAGGCCATTCACATTTCCTTCCGCTCGATTCGCTGATGGAATGTGATTTTCTCACGATCCATGTTCCCCTGACACGAGTTGGCGAAGATCCAACATATCACCTTTTTTCCCGGGAGCGAATATTGAAGATGAAAAAGGGAGCGGTGTTGATCAATACATCGCGCGGATCGGTAGCAGACGGAAATGCGATAAAGGAAGCTCGAAATTCCGGTCATCTTTCCGGGGTAATTCTTGATGTGTGGGAACATGAACCGCTGATCGACATTGAATTGCTGCGGATAGCGGACATCGGCACACCGCATATTGCCGGTTATTCGTATGACGGAAAAGTTGCGGCGGTGAAAATGTTGTATGATGCTGCATGCCGTCATTTTGCTCAGCAACCGGTATGGTCGCCGGCATTGAATGGTACCGGCTCTGATCGAGCGTCCATTGACGTAGATCAGGGAGGGAATGAATATGAAAAAAAGATCCATGAAATTGTTTGCCGGAGTTACAACATAGAAAAGGATGACATGGCCTTACGATCGATCGGTTCCGTTTCTGAACAGGAACGCAGAGCGTATTTTCGCCGTTTACGGTCCGAATATCCGATACGCAGGGAATTTTTCAATACGCGTGTGACCGGATCACCGGATCAGATAACGGATATATTGTACCATCTGGGATTTCAAAAACATTGAAATAAAAAGAATAGGTCTTCATAACCAACCGCACTACAGGTGAGCATATGAGTCCATTTATTACGGAAAATTTTCTTCTTTCCAACGCCACGGCCGTTAAACTGTTTCATCAGTATGCAGAACAGCAGCCGATCATTGATTATCATAATCATCTTCCTCCGCAGGAGATCGCAGAGGATAAACGATGGAACAATATCTCGCAAATCTGGCTGAACGGCGACCACTATAAATGGCGGGCAATGCGGGCCAATGGAATCGACGAAAAATATATCACCGGAAATGCCGCGGACAAAGAAAAATTCCTTGCCTGGGCAAGGACCGTTCCCAAGACATTGCGCAATCCGTTGTACCATTGGACGCACATGGAATTGAAGAATTCATTCGGCATCACCGATGTTGTTCTTGACGGTTCAACGGCGGAGAGTGTTTGGGAGAGAACCTCTGCGCGGATCGCATCGAAAGATTTTTCCTGCAGAGCGCTCTTAAAAAATTCGAACGTCCAGGTATTATGCACAACGGATGATCCTACAGATTCTCTTCAATATCACACATCCATAGCTGCTTCACCGTTTACCGTACAGGTGCTTCCGACATTCCGTCCTGATAAAGCGATGGCGGTTGAACAGCCGGAAGCATTCAAGGCGTGGACAAAAAAACTTGGAGAGGTAACGAACATAGAGATCGGGAAATATTCCGATTTCATCGGCGCGATTCGATTGCGGTATCAATACTTTCATAATGCCGGTTGCCGCTTATCTGACCATGGTATCGAAACGGCGTATGCAGAAGAATACACAGATAGCGAGATCGCAAAGATCTTTGCAAAAGCTTTGTCCGGTAATCCTCTTTCGCCTTTGGAGATCCGTCAATTCAAATCGGCAATGCTGTTCGAGTTCGGATGCATGGGGTCGGAAAAGGGATGGACTCAGCAATATCATATCGGACCGATCCGGAATGTGAATGCACGAATGTTCAAAACGCTCGGTCCGGACACAGGATTTGATACTATTGGAGACGCAGAGATCGCTAAGCCCCTGGCAAAGCTTCTTTCACGTCTGGACGAGAACAATAATCTGGCTAAGACCATCATCTATAATCTCAACCCGCGCGACAACGATATGTTTGCCGCGATGATCGGTTGTTTTCAGGATGGCAGTTCTGCCGGAAAGATCCAATACGGCAGTGCGTGGTGGTTTCTCGATCAAAAAGACGGTATAGAGAAACAGATCAATTCACTGTCCAACATGGGTCTGCTTAGCCAATTTGTAGGAATGCTGACCGATTCCCGGAGTTTCCTCTCATATTCACGTCACGAATATTTCCGGAGGATACTATGCAACATGCTCGGCAATGATATTGAACAAGGATCGCTGCCGAATGATATCGATCTGATCGGCGGCATGGTAACGGATATCTGCTATGCAAACGCAAAAAAATATTTTGGCTTTAATGTATAACATGACACAATAATTTCAATCAGCCCACTCAACCAAAAGGAAAACAGACTATGTCTCCTTCAGCAGCATTATCTCCATCATATAACAGCGCCGTATTGCCGTACCGCGGAATGCAGGCAGTGTATGTTCAGGCAATATTTATTTCTATGGCGATCGCTCTGCCAGTCGTAGCCCACGCTGTGAATGCGCCGATTCGTTACGTTCTGCCGATGCATTGGCCGGTGCTGCTGGCAGGTCTGCTGTACGGTTGGCGCGCAGGAGCAGTGACCGGTATTTTGGCACCGCTGGTAAGTTATGCCGTTTCCGGTTTTCCGCTCCCCGCAATTTTGCCTTCCATGACAGCTGAATTATTTGTTTATGGTTTTGCCACCGGAATGCTTCGACAAAGATTCAATGTTAATGCTTTCCTTTCCATCGGCGCATCGATTGCGGCGGGCAGGATCATTTTTATTCTTACCGTTATTCTCACCGGAAGCGCATCGGTCTCCGATACCGGATATTTCACCGCCGCTCTAATGCCGGGACTTGTCGCGGCGTTGTTGCAGATTGTTTCGATCCCGCTGTTGTCACATTCTCTAATGAAGAATTTTCATGCGGATGATGTAAAATAGTGCGTCGATACGACCGGGAATTTATTGAACTGATTTTTTTCACATTACTATAACGAAGGAACACCATGGAGCAGCTTTCAGAAAAGATCGGCAAACAGCGATGGAAAATCTGCGCGTTATTATTTTTTGCAACAACAATCAATTATATGGACCGTCAGATCCTTGGTCTGCTGGCACCTGTTCTGCAGAAAGAGATCGGGTGGAGCGAAAGTGAATATGCGTGGATTGTTACCGCTTTCCAGGCGGCATATGCATTGGGTCTTGTTGCTTTTGGATGGTTCATCGATAAGTTCGGAACGAAAATAGGATATGCCGTATCGATCACCGGATGGAGTATTGCCGCCATGGCGCATGCATTGGTCAGCACGGTATTTGGTTTTGGGGCTGCCAGAGCCGGTTTAGGATTGAGCGAGGCGGGCAATTTTCCGGCGGCGCAGAAAGCGGTCGCCGAATGGTTCCCGAAAAAAGAACGTGCCTTGACAACCGGGATCTATAATTCGGGAGCGAACATCGGAGCAGTGCTGGCGCCGGCTGTTGTGCCGTGGCTGACCGTGATGTACGGCTGGCAGGAGGCTTTTATTGTTGTCGGCGCGCTGGGATTCATCTGGATAGTTTTTTGGATGGCGATGTACGATAAGCCTGAGAACAAAAAAGCGGTGACGAAGGCAGAGCTTGAATACATTCAACAGGATCCGGCAGAACCGGCAATGGAAAAAATGTCGTATATGAGTCTGTTCAAATTTCGTCAGACATGGGCGTTCGTTTTGGGAAAATTCCTTACCGATCCGATATGGTGGTTCTATCTCTATTGGCTTCCGAAATATTTTGCAAAAGAATATAATTTAACGATCACCGGTCTTGGTTTGCCGTTGATCACCATTTATATGATGACCAGCATCGGCAGTATCGGCGGCGGCTGGCTTTCGTCCAATTTCATCAAACGCGGCTGGACGATCAACCGGTCGAGAAAAACGGTGATGTTAATTGCGGCGGTGATGGTTCTCTCTATTATTATTGCATCGCAAGTTACCGATCTGTGGACGGCTGTATTGTTAATCGGCATCGCAGCAGCCGCTCATCAGGGATGGTCTGCCAATATTTTCACCACGGCTTCCGATATGTTCCCCAAAAAAGCGGTCGGCTCGGTGACCGGTCTTGGCGGAATGGCCGGTTCGGTCGGCGGAATGCTTTTTGCTCCTTTCATCGGATATATTCTTGAATGGACAGGGAGTTATTTCATACCGTTTATGATCTCCGGATCGGCGTATTTAATTGCGCTCGGCATCTTCCATCTGCTTGTTCCGAAGATGGAACCGGCAAAGATATAATCAATAGTGAATACGGCCGGCGGTTTCACCAATATCATTTTATTGATTATTGCGGAGACCGCTTGGTGCAAAAAGAAGTAATGACGGAAACCGGAATTAACGAATTTCATCAGAGGAAATACTTATGTCTTTAAAAATAAAATCGGCATCAGAAACTCACTTCGATCTCTTTTCCCTCGGCGAATGTATGATCCGTCTCTCGCCCCCGGCACATCAACGCATAGAATTTTCACCTCAATTGGAAGTATGGGTCGGCGGAGGTGAGTACAATGTCTCTTACGCACTGTCCCGTTTAGGGCTCCGTGCCGGTTGGATCGGCGGACTTAATGATGCACCGATGGGAGCAATTGTTAAGAACCACGCGCGGGCAGTCGGCGTGAATGTTGACTATGCTGTGATACGGAAATATGACGGGATGGGAAAAAAAGACCGGATCGGATTGAATTTCACGGAAGTCGGATTTGGTCCGCGCGCATCGGTCACGCTCTATGATAGAGCATATTCTGCAACGGCTGGGATCAAACCAGGCGAGATCAATTGGAAGCAGCTCTTTCAGGAAAAAGGTGTGCGCTGGTTCCACACCGGCGGGATATTCTCCGCATTATCGGAATCGACGAGGCTGGTTGTTGCGGAAGCGGTAAAAGCTGCGCACGAAGCAGGCACCATCGTGTCATATGATCTCAATTTCCGCTCTAAATTATGGAGCAGCAAAGAAGCGATCGAAACGACAAAGCCGTTGGTCCCCTATATCGATTGTCTGATCGGAAATGAAGAAGATTTTCAAAAAGTCTTAGGATATGAAGTGGAAGGGGTGGACGTTGAAAAAGGAGAGATTGATACGGCGGCATTTAAGAATATGGTGAACAAAGTTGTGAAGGATTTTCCGAATGTCAAAGTTGTTGGAACGACGCTCCGTGGAGTGAAAACAGCAGGGATCAACGACTGGTCGGCGATCATGTGGAACGACGGAACATTCTACGAAGGATTGTCCATGCCCGGACTGGAGATTGAAGACCGGGTCGGCGGCGGAGACGGATTTGCATCAGGTTTCACGTATGGTTTTCTGAATAACAAAACACCGCAGGAGTGTGTGAATCTTGGTGTTGCGCATGGTGCAATGCTAATGACCACACGCGGTGATTCAAGCATGATCACTCTTGAAGAATTGCTGCACGTTGCCAAAGGCGGTTCTGCAAGAATAAAACGGTAATCGTTCATGAAAAATATCCGTTGGGGAATAATCGGATGCGGTGAAGTAACCGAAGTAAAGAGCGGTCCGGGATTTCAAAAGGCAAACGGGTCGGAACTTGTTGCCGTGATGCGCCGCAATGGTGATCAGGCAAAAGAGTACGCTCTTCGGCACAACGTTCCCAAATGGTATACCAGCGCTGAAGCGCTGATCTATGATACCGCCGTCGATGCCGTCTATATCGCAACACCGCCATCCACACACAAAGCCTATACTGTTGCGGCAGCAAAGGCGGGGAAAACGGTTCTTGTTGAAAAACCGATGGGTATGAATTATGCTGAATGTCAGGAAATGATCAGCGCCTGCCGCCTTTCCGATGTTCCCTTGTTTACGGCATATTACCGCCGGGCACTTCCGCGTTTTCAAAAAATTAAATCTCTGCTGGACAGTTCGGCGATAGGCTCCGTACAAAATGTTTCCTTGCGATACTGCCGACCTCCGCTTGAGATCGACCGTGCACGAAAAAAACACTGGCGGACAGATCCGGCGATCGCCGGTGCCGGGTATTTTTTCGATCTGGCATGTCATACTATTGACCTTATTCACTATCTCATTGCCCCTATACAATCCGTGAACGGTTTTGCCTCCAACCAGCTGCATCTCTATCCGATTGATGATAATTTTACGGCATCGTTTCATTGTGAGAACGGAGTTCATGGGATTGGCATGTGGAATTTTTCCTCCGCGCTGGAAATTGATGAGACCGAGATCATCGGGTCGAAAGGGAGGATACTTTTTTCTACATTCCGCAACGATCCGATCCGGGTGATAAGGAACAATGAAATTGAAGAGATCATTATTGATCATCCCGAACACGTTCACCAGCCGCTGATACAGTCGGTGGTTGACGAATTACGGAAGACCGGAACATGTAACAGCACCGGATTGACCGGTGCGCACACGAACTGGGTGATGGACAAAATTCTTGGAAGGATCACATGAAGATGAACATGGTCTCAATACGAATGACGATTCTTTTCCTGTTTGCCGGTTTCTTGTTAGGGCCGCTTGCCGCGCAAGACTCAACATTCCGAGGAGAGAAGATACGTTTTCAAAAAGACATCAGGGAATATTTGGTGCGGGATTCAGTGCAGCCACCGCCGAAACAATCCATATTGTTTATCGGCAGCAGTATCTTCCGCCGGTGGACTACCCTTACCGATGATATGGCGCCGCTGCCGGTCTTCAACCGTGCATTCGGTGGATCACGGACTCATGATGTTTTGTATTATATGGATAAGATCGTCTTCCCGTATGAACCAAAACTGATCTTCTATTATTGTGGCAGCAATGATGCCGGCGGTTCGGTCCCGGCAAACAAGGTGGTGAACAACATCAAAGATTTTTTTGAAAGGGTGGAACAACGTCTGCCGGAAACGAAAATCTTTTTTGTATCGGTGAACCGCTCTCCGCAAAGGATTGCGAAATGGCCCGGCATTGATTCGATTAATGCGATGATACAGGCGTATTGCCGGCAATCGGCAAAACGTCAATATATCGACGTGAATATAGCCCTTTTTGACAGAACCGGGAAACCACGGTACGATCTGTATCTCGACGATCAACTCCATTTTAAGGAAGAATCGTATAAGGAATTTACGCGGATCATCAAGCCCATTGTCGCAAAGGAATGGACCGCGTTACATCCGCCCTCAGAACGATAAGCTCGGGGCGGCCGCGCTCCGTGCCGTGACACTGTTTGTGATGATTAAGCTGAATCGCCTATCGTTTTGAGGTGTTTTTGAGAAGGGTGAAATGCTTGATTTCCGAACGGAACACGGTATGACCGACACCTTCTGTTTCGGAGATCATCTCAAAAAGAAAACGATCTTGATCGACCGGTTTTTTCGTGAACGAATTGATGCGGGTAATAAGATTTTTGTCTGACGCAGCCTTTATGGATTCCATCACTCCCACCTCGCTGAAACCGGTAAGGAAAACGATGGAATTATTTTTTGAACCGAGCAGTTTAAGTACGATGCTGTAATCCTTCTGATAATTGCCCCCCTGCCAATTCAGATTCATGGTTTGAGAAGAATCATTTTGCACTCCGAGAATCGTCAACGAGTTCGGATTGAGATTGTATTTAAGATTTGTTCTCGAAAATATTGTATCAAGTTTGGCCAGAGTCTTCAGCGTGCCCAGATAAATAATATTATTGTTGTCGAAATCATCCCACTTTAATTGCGAGGATAGCTTTACGGAAAACGGTTTCGATGAATTCCGGATGACATTGATAATCTCCGACACGCCTAATGCCGTTGCATCCCCGACATACGTAACGTCAGCGATCTGATATTTACTGTACTTCTCGGGTTGGCCGGAAGCCGCCGAGCGCAGTTCTTTATCGCTGTTAATTTTCGGGTCTCTCAGGAACGTTCGTCCGACGACGATACTTTTTTCAGTCAGGACCAGAAAATCACCAAGGACGATCAACGTGGGATGCTCATTGTTCGCCAGGAACTCATTCCAAATTGGATTGACCGCGGCTGAATTTTCACCGGTGACGGATGTTCCATTCCCCCAAAATTCACGAAAGAGAATCACTCCGACGAGAAGCGCAATAACTGTTAATGACGCCGCCGGCACATAGGTCCGGATTCGCTTCGGTAAAAGATTCTTCGTCCCCTTTGTGTACTTTACGAGGTATTGACCTTTAGGTATTTCCAGTCTATAGTCGAATTGATTTTCTGTTGTCAGGTAGTAATGTTCAAGTTTTTTCCGGAGGTTGCTGATGTAGGACCTGATCAATGGGTCGGCGGCCGGATCGAAACTTGAACTTTTTCCAAAAACGTCATGGGCTATTTCTGTTTCCTTCAGGGAAGTTACTTTTGATGATTTTTCAACGAGATATCGCAATAATTCCTGATAACGGACAGAGTCATGGAATTCGGGACTTTGCAGAATTTGAGCGAGGAGAGAGTTTTTTTCTAATTCACCAGGTTGAGTCATTATTC
>CAJBTU010000079.1 GCA_903958625.1 uncultured Ignavibacteriota bacterium
AATGCCTATGGGAATCTTGGCAACATGGATAAAGTTGTCGAAACGCTTCACGAAGCCGTCGATACACTGACAGCACATCCTTTTATTAAAGAAACAGTAGCGCAAACTACTGCTCTGATATTTGAAGGACAGGGTTATCTCTATGCGGAAAAATTATATGCAGTGTACCTTGAAAAATATCCGGCTGATCCAAAATGCAAAGATGCGCTCTACAATCGTTCTTTATGTCTAACGAGCATTGGAAGGATCGATGAAGGGGTTACGCTGAAAAGAAAATATATCCGCGATTATCCTTCGGATCAGCGCGTTGCACAGGTTCAGTACGAAATTGCAGAAGCGTTCTACAATGCGCAGCGATTTGATCTTGCCGCTCAGGAGTATGCCCTTACGTCCAAAAATTATCCGCAATCGGAATATGCCGTGAGCGCCGCATACAATAAAGCATGGTGCTTCTACCGGATAGGCGACACGCTGCGGATGGTCGATGAATTGAATCGGTTTGTGCGGTCATTCCCGAACAGTAAACAGGCACCCGATGCACAATTCAGCATTGCAGATTATTATTATAACAACAAGGATTATGAAAAAGCAAAACAGGCGTATCAGGTAATTTTAGATAAGTATAAGGAATATCCGAGAATTGAAGAAGCAAAAGGTCTCGTCCATGAATTGGACCAGATAAATTCGTATCAGGAATATGCAAAAGCAATGATCTACTTCGATAATCAGGATTTCAAAAGGGCAATACCATTGCTTGAAGAAGTGGTAAAAAAATACCCTGATGCTGACGTGCGGTATGCAAGCGAGGCAAATATTGCTTCTGCCTATTCGGAAATAGGCGAAAAGAAAAAAGCATTGGAAATGTTCAACAAGATCATTGAACAATATTCCGGTAAACCTCAGGCGCAAATGATCGTATTCTTTGCAGAACAGCATAAACGGTGGCTTGAATCAAGACAGAATCAATGACATTGGCTCAAAAACTGAAATCGATCTCCAAAAACGGAGTGATTGGTATTGCTATCTCCGCTCTTTTGCATCTTTCGATAGGAACCGTGATTCTTATTGTAGGAGGAGAAAAAGGCGAGAGGATCGTCAGTGTTGAACTTCGTACCTATGATGTCATTAAACCACCTGTGAAATACGAAGCTCAACCTCCCCGATTTGTGAAATCGTTCGATCTTGCCAAGAACGTTGATTATACCCCACAAACGGCGGCGCGACAGATCGTATTTTCTCGCGCTGAAGCTCCTGTTTCAACCGAACAGGTGAATAATGCGCCAGTGAGTAATACACCCAGCGGCAGAGCCGGTGAAGGAAGCGTATTTTTTGGCGCCCTTACGGCTTCCAGCGGTGCATCAGATCTGGGATGGGGACTTCCCGGAGGTGCAACAAGCTACGGAAGAAGTTTTGGCGTTGGCGGTGCCGGCGGGTGGGGTGCTGGTCCGGGCGATGGGAAAGATTGGGGACCGAATTTTGCCAGTGATGTAGAAAATTCGAGAGGGAGCGGTGGAAGCGGTCTTACGGCAATGCGTGATAACCTGATCTCTTCAGAAAATTTTGAAGACCGTTTTGACGGATTCATTGAAGTGAATCCAAAAAACAAAAAAGATATCCGCGGTTTCCTGAATATTTTTCAGCTGGAATACAGTTCGACAAAACTGGAACGTTCTCCTGCTCCCGGCTGGGATGTGGTTGACGGTCAGCCGTCTTGGAATTGTGTTCCTCAGGCTCTTCCGAGTCTTGCCCAATATGCAAATGACAGTACAAAATTGCGTGTTTCAATTCGCGGGACCATCCGTCTTGATTCGAAAGAATTGAATAC
>CAJBTU010000080.1 GCA_903958625.1 uncultured Ignavibacteriota bacterium
CACCCGATCGGGGGGAAGATCTTTTATCATACCGTTATCTGTTTGATGCAGATCTTCGGTGAACCATGGGCGAATTGTTCCGTATCCATGCAAGTCGTGCAGGTAAGTCACAATGGAACTGATATTTTTTTTCTCTTCGGCGGAGACCGGCGTTACCGTTGCGTGGATTTTTCCGCCGGTCAATATTCCCGCCTGTGTCAGGATTCCTTCCAGCCGCCGGCACTGGCTCTGTTCGGAAACGGCGAACATGTTCCACGGCCCGGCGATCATCAACAACGATAAGATGAACATCGTCAATGGAATGAGTTTGATATTTTTTTTTCTGCTGAAAATAAAATAAATAATGATCAATGACATCCACACAGCGATCATTACCGCTACATATCTGTTCTCAGTCATTCCATACTGAGAGATACGACGGAATAACGCCAGCGGAAAAAGCACAAGAAGGGGGATCATCGAAATGAAGAAAGAACGGAAGACCGTCCGCATCCAACCGTTTTCTTCTTTGGTGTGTACCGGATAAAGAAATAATAGCGAAAGGAATCCCGTTACTGAATATCCGAGGATCATGCGGCTTATCCATCCCTGAGGCCAATCCCACATAAACAGTATCTTCGCGGCATAAGCATAGATAATGATAAGGTAGACAGTAGAGAGCGGAAGAAGAATGTACTGAACAAAGATCTTCAATCCCTTTGGATATTCCGTGATACCGTCGAGTGATTCAAGATCTTCCGGTATGCCCCGAAGGAAGATCATGGTGTTGATGAATCCGTAAATAAATACCGCTAATTCGCCGTAGCGTTTTGGCTGGATATCGATGCTGAATAAGTTGTTGATTGCCAGAAGAGCAAGGATCAGGCCGATATAGAGTACGGTTGAATAGAGGAACGCAAGCAGAACGCGGAAGACCAGAACTTTATTATAGTGCCAGAATCCGTTGATACTTCCCTCCATCGCAAACGGGGCATAGGCAGTAAGGAAGGTCATTGCAATCGTGACCGTCATTAACCGGACAAGATCTGCCGCCGGAGTATCGATCAAGAGTGACGGGAGAGTAGAAGCATATGCACTCAGTGCTATGACTCCTGCCAATTGTGTGCCAAGAGTTACGCGCGTATTCCATCTTCTTTTTTCTGCCGTCAGCGTAAGAGCCAGTAAGAGCAAAATACCGGGAATCGCTGCGTAAACGATATTAAAGAGAATGGATGTGCCGGGCGGCCCCTCATAGTCGATCAGGATCAATGCGGAAATCACTCCGAGAAGCGATGTTGCGACGATAAAAGGAAATCGGCGTAATGTGCGGAGTGTATCAAGGGAAATTTCGCGGAAAGAAAGGAGTTTCATGATAGTTCTCCTTAAACAATTACTGCGAAAAGATACGCGGGAATGTCGGAAATGTCAAGATGCCGGAAAATTGGGTGACGCGCTCCATGGTATGGCCTTCCGTCCTGTCAGGCCGGAAATTGCCGTTTGCTTTTTTTACATTTAACTGTTAGTTTCTCAAAGAAAGATCCTCTTTCCGGTGAAAAAAGCTTTCCCATATTATTTTGAAATGAGTCTGTGGTGCATTGCGCTGGTGTATTTCATCGTCATCGACCCGCAGACGATCGGTTTCATTTCCCTCTGTCCATTGCATAACCTTGGTTTTAGCTTCTGTCCCGGTTGCGGGCTGGGACATTCGCTTTCGTTGTTCATTCACGGATACATTACAGAATCATTTGCTGCTCATCCTCTGGGAATTCCCGCAGCATTCATTCTTCTGCACCGCATATTGACGCTGATACAGAACATCATTGAACAAAAAACACTATTACAGTCCACATTTTAACGTATGGAGGAATTATGCCGAACGTACTGCAGTTGTTACCAATGCTTGAACCCGACGAGATGATGTATGTTCAAAACATCTTGAAAGATCTTACCGATACGCAGGCGCAGCAATTCGCAAGCGTCTATTTGACCAGGCGAAAAGACACGCAAACCATTCTCATTGCAACAGTGGTCGGTTTTTTTGGTGTGGCCGGTATCCAGCGTTTTCTCACGAACCAAACAGGGATGGGGTTGCTGTATCTGTTCACACTCGGATTTTGCTTCATCGGAACGATCATCGATCTGGTGAACTTCAGATCTCTTGCGTTGGAGTATAATGTTGCGGCGGCGCAGCAGAGCGCATCGTTGGTAAAATCCATTTCATAATTTGTCGATTGCGCCACAGCGGAGCTGTCATTGCCTAAATTCACCAACCCTCTTCGGAGGGTTTTTTATTTTACAGCTCGCAAACAATCCTCAGGTTCACAGTTCAAAATCCGACCTACCTTAATTTCGCTTTTCACACCAAAGAGTCGTATTTCAAATTTCGCTGTTTTCGCCACTTTTGATTTTTAAAACCACGTATTTACGTGATTGCGCATACCGGACAAAAATGGTTAATTACACGCGGCAAAGAGAAGTTGGTTTTATGTAAGCGTGGTAATTAAACAGTCCTTCACAGGAGCTTACATGTCAATCATTTAATGAACTGAATAAAAAAACGAGGCGCAAATGATTTTAAAAATATTATTGGCAACCGCTCTATTTAGCTCGATCATTTTTCTTGATCTGATATTATTCTTCCCTGCCTTTGTGATCATCCTGTTCATTCTTAACTCAATAGAAAAAGATCTGAAAACGAAATACCGTGAACATGGTGTTAGTTACACCAGACGATAGTGCCAATCTGATATGGTATTAAAAAAAATCATACGGCTATTAGAAGATATTGTCAATGCTCCGGACGATCCGAGCCAGGCAATCGATTCATTTCTCAACGCGTATTGGATGAATCGGGACGATAAAATACACTTCCGGGGGGAGATATGGAGAGAAATTCGTCATTTAGCGTTCGAACTGGAAAACTATGAACCGAATCCGGAGATACGGAAGTATGGATTTAGCGGTCCCGAACGCGCTAAAATGGTCACCCGCAGAACATTAAGTCTTATCAATTACCAACCAGCAAGCAACCCCACTGCCGACACCGCCCGACAGGATCGGCGACATTAAATTTAACATTGCTGTCTTGAATACAAATACCTACCTTTCAACGATATAAATTACGGAACCCCGGATCGCTCACTCGCGAAGGTAGTTCGCTGTAATTTATCATCGATGTGATGATCCATTCTTACAATGAATTCAATCACGCTCTAAAAGTGATATGTATAGAGGGCGGTCTACGATAGACATTTTGGGATCATTTGCGTAGTTGCACTTTTTGTCAGCATCGTCGGAGTGCCATATCGAATACGCACCGGCAGCATAAATATTTAAATAAAAGACCATAAAAAAAACGATTTATTATCAAGGAGAAGCAAAGTGGATTGGCTGAAGCAAATCAATGCCGCCGTAACATTATGCGACGAACAAGGGATGATCGTCTATATGAATGAACGGTCGGAAGAAGTATTCGAAACCGACGGCGGGAAAGAGTTGGTCGGGAAAAGCGTGTTTGATTGTCATCCTGAACCGGCATTATCAAAACTTAAAGAACTATTGTCGAGCGGCGGCACGAATGTTTACACCATTGAAAAGAACGGAAAGAAGAAGATCATATACCAATCCCCCTGGCGAACCGAAAATGCAGTCGCAGGAATGATCGAAATATCGTTCGAACTCCCGGCAGAGTTGCCGCATTTTGTCCGGAAGTGACCATCGTCAGACCGCCTAATGCTGCCGTTTCAATATTGTACTAATGTTTCAAAGAAACTGAATTCTATCATTTAACACAACTCTCCGAACGAGAAAGGCCTTGTCAATGAAATTCAATAAAACATTTATCTCCTCCGTGTTCGGAGGACTTTTCATTTCGCTGGTTTCCATTTCCGCGATTGTTTCGGCACAGAATATCCGGCATCAACCGCATTTGTCGTGCGTTACACAGCAATCAATGACCATAGCATGGACTTCAACCGACAGTGCAGAGACCAAAATTCTTTGGCGTCCGGTGAATGGTCAATGGAAATCATCTGCCGTTCCCGGCAAGAAGATATCACATTCATTTGTCATAGAAGGACTGATGCCTTCGTCCTCTTATCAGTATCGTGTCATTGCCGGAATCGATACTACGGAACAGTATTCATTCATGACCGCCGTCAAACCGAATGAACCATTCTCCTTTGTTGCGTATGGCGATACACGCACCAACAGAGATGCTCACGTCAGTGTATTGAACGCCATTGGGCGGCAAAATCCAAAACTGATCCTCAATACCGGAGATCTGGTGGCAAAAAGTTTGAATGAATTATGGGACGAATATTTTGAAGACGTCTGCTCTAAAACGGGAGTCGGTCAGAAAATTCCCATCTATTCTTCGCCGGGCAATCATGAAAAAGGGGCAATGTATTTTGAAAATGTCCTCATGCCGCATAATAATCCTGCAAATTCACCGGCGTTTTACTCATTCGACTACGGCAGCGTACACTTTATTTCACTCAATTCTGAAATTCCTTACGATTCGTTGAGCGATCAATTCCTATGGTTGATGAATGATCTGCGGTCGGAAGGAGCGAAGAAGGCAACATTCAAGGTCGCGTACTGGCATCGTCCCCCATATAGTTCCAGTGTCCATGGAAGCGATCTGAAGACCCGCGGCGTTCTCTGTCCGGTTCTGGAAACTCACGGTGTGGATATTGTGTTCAACGGACACGATCACGTGTATGAACGGACAAAAGCTATCAACGGGACCACCTATGTCGTCACCGGTGGCGGTGGCGCACCGCTCTATGATTTTAAGTCGGAAAACGAATGGACCGCGTATAAGGAAAAGAACTATCATTTTTGTCTACTCTCAGTGGAAGGGAAACGGATGAAAATGCTGATGATCAGACCGGATGGTGAAGTGCGGGACTCGCTCAACATTGTAAAACCTTAGTTATAGAACATGTCTTTACTTACAATAGTTAAGAATTGTTGAATGTCCGGCCCGGAAAATAGTCGATAACATTCTCTACACTGCATCCATAGACGTCATGACGCGTGAAAATAATTATGAAAGCTGGTGAGCAGTATGTCATCGCAACAAAGTAATGAGAATACGGCATCGGGGATTTATGGAAAAAAGCTCCATACTCCACCGAAGTTTCCCGTCTGGAAATTGAAGAGAAACCAGCAATTGCTGTTTTGGGGAATGCTGCTTACCGGTTTGATCTCAACGTGGATTGGCGCAGCGTATGTAAAACAGGAAATTGAATTACGCGCCGAACAGGAATTTGATTTTGCCTGCAGTGAAATTAACAATAAGATCATAGCACGGTTGTCTGCACATGCGCAATTGCTCCGGAGCGGGAGCGCATATCTTCAAGCCAACGAAAATGTTACCAGGAAGGAATGGCGCGTATTTATCGAGCATCAGGGTATTGAAAGCAGTCTGCCCGGAATACAGGGGATCGGATATTCGGTAATAATCTCTCCGGGTCAATTGGCGGTGCACCAACAAAAAGTGCGGAAGGAAGGATTTCCGGACTATGCGGTAAAACCTCCGGGGGTAAGGGACCTCTATACTTCTATTGTGTACCTCGAACCGATGTCCGGCAGAAACCTGCGTGCGTTCGGGTACGATATGTTCTCCGAAACAATTCGGCGGAAAGCAATGGAGTACGCACGGGATCATAATGTTGCAACGCTCTCGGGAAAGATAACACTGGTACAGGAAACGCAGAGTGATGTTCAGGCAGGGACACTGATGTATGTTCCGGTCTATGATAAAAAAAAACCGGCCGGTTCAATAGCAGAACGCCGGGCGGCAATTCGGGGATGGGTGTACAGTCCGTACCGCATGAACGATCTTATGAAAGGGATCCTGGGCGGATATGATATCGCGGAAAGAAAACAGATCCATTTAATGATATTTGATGATTCGTTGTTCCAAGAAAAGGGATTGCTCTACGACAGCAGATCGGCCGTACAACAGAAGATAGAAGCCTCACCGGTCTTTTTAAATCAAACACCGATCATTTTTAACAATCATGCGTGGTATATTCGATGTACGCAAGACGATACAGTAACGTCGAGAATTGACTATGCCGAAGTATGGATCGTGGCTATCGAGGGGATCATCGGTAGCGTATTGCTTGGATTATTATATCTCGTATTGATTAACATTAACAATAGGGCTTTCCTGCTTGCCGATGTGTTAACGAAGGACCTGCAGGAGAGCAAAGAGAAATTCCGAATTGTAGCAGATTTTACGTACAGCTGGGAATATTGGGAAAGGGATGATCAGGAGATCGTCTACATGTCGCCATCGTGCAAAAGAATAACCGGCTACGAACCGCAAGAATTTATCTCGGATGTAGCATTACTGAAAACTATCGTTCATCCCGATGATGTAGCACTATTTGCTCAGCACAAGAACAGCGTGTCGCTGGGCGAACACAGGAATGATATATGCGAATTAGAATTTAGAGTGATCCGGAAAGATGGAGCAATTCTGCACATGTATCATCTGTGCAGACCGATCTTAAATGAGCAGAAGGAATATTTGGGAAGACGCGTAAGCAACAGGGATATCACCGACCGCAAATTGGCTGAAACGGAGCGTGAACGGATGATCACAGAACTGCAGGGGGCTCTTGAACAGATCAAGACATTGAAAGGTATCGTGCCGATTTGTTCCGACTGCAAGAAGGTCAGAGACGATAAAGGATATTGGGAACAGGTGGAATCGTACGTGCAGAGACATTCCGATGCGCAGTTCTCTCACGGTCTGTGTCCGGATTGTGTGGAAAAATATTTCCCGAAATACGGGAAGGATATGCAGAATAAGCCAAAGACGTAACATGTTCATGTATGTCATTGCCGATGCGGTGCCGGACTCCTGTAAATTGATGTATTGACCACGATAAGAATATTTGAAAGCCATTTGTACATACTGTTCGGCAAACAAACTTCGCGATGCCGGTCTGCTCCCCGCAGTCAGGCGATACGTGGACGGACGGATAGAGACACTTCACACTAGCGCGGAGCAACAAGGCATTCATTTCTGCATACTCTCGGGAGAATACGGACTGATCGACGGTGATTATCTTCTGCCGTGGTACGACCATTTGCTTGTCTCGAATGAAATTCCCCGCCTGATCGAAGTAGTTCAGCAGCAGCTTCGTGAAAAAAATATTACAGAAATAAATTACTATACCGTCTCTACGGCCATCGATCCGAATGTCGTTCCGTATTTAGAAGTGATCGAAAAGGGATGTGCAAATGCTGGAATTCACTTTCGAAAACACATACTATCCTGATCGCGTCAGAATCAAAACGCTTTTCGAAGTATCGTTCAACTGATGCCGCTCCGGGAAGCAATAAATGGAAGATTGAATGTTCGTAATTCTCGCAATATTGTTTACGATGGAATTATCCGCCGGAGATGATAATCACCGGCCGGTAGCATCATCATTGGATTCAACCGTAATCTCTGTTCCGTTGGGAGGAAATTCGTGGGTCACGCA
>CAJBTU010000081.1 GCA_903958625.1 uncultured Ignavibacteriota bacterium
ATTCCACCCATCGAAATATTAGATGACAACACATTGGCATAATTCAATAATCCGTAATAGATGATAACGATCAGACCAAGCAGGGCGAATCCGGTTCCGAATCCCCATACGACAGAATATGCAACGTTAGCGGTGAAGAATTTCCTACGGAAGAGTGAATCGACACCGGATAGTTTTAGGCTCCATCCGCGCCTCGCTGAAGATTCGCCGACGCTCCACGCCGCAAAGATCATGGCACATAAAAAGCCGTAAATAATGAACAGTGAAATCGCAAAAAGGAACAATTTCACCATGGTCCGGTTCGTGTCTCCCACCTGCACACCGAATCCAACCGATTCAAAACCGAGCGCCATGGAAACGGCAACAATCACAAATAACACGCCGGCCACAAAGAGAGCCGAACGGACTCCGACCTCTCCTTCGTGATATTTCTTTAGAAAAAGCGAGATGATAAAAATGACAAGAAAGAAGATGGTAATGTACGACAGGATCGTCGCCACAGCGATCGAACTGAAGCGTTCATTCATCCATTGGATGAATCCCTGCGGCGGAACGAATTCTTTCGAATACCTACCGACCTCTTTCCCCTGGATGCGCACGATGATTTCCGTCCGCGCATCAAAGATCGAATCGTTCTTCGCCCAGATGAATGTGTGGTCAGTCCTTTTTGCCTGACTTGTGCTCGTTGTTCTTTTCAGAGAATATTGGCCGAGATCTTCGGGGCGCTGATGAAGGAACTTTTCAGCAATCGACCGTGCACTGTCTGGCAAAAGTTTCGGACCGCCGGAAGAATCCTGAACGAAATGGTCGAATCCGATAACACTGCCGCTTTGATTTATCCATACCCTATATTGGTTCAGCATACGGCTGGTGGAGGAACCCGCATCGTAGAAATAGATCTGCCACCGGTTAATGACAAGCGAATCGGCCAGGATAATTTTGTTTGCCTGCTTCAGTCCATAATGATCAACAAGAAACTGCTGTGTTGCTGCATTGATCAAGAATGATGATTCTGTGCTCAATCCCTGAATAGAATAACCTGCCGATGTTAAAAACTTCTCCGCCGCTGTGATCGCTTCAGTGCGGGAGATCGTCAGATCCACGGATGCCTTAGGAGATATTTCCATCCTGAGCGTTGCAAACAGAATGATGCCGATGATGCCAAGAATAGAGGGGAGTATTAATGTTTTCGGATGGAATGGCTGCATAAAATCCTCACAATGCTCGATGATTATGGTTCTATCTACGGAGAGGAGTTGAATCTGTTACACTATTTAACCGACCCGGACCAACGATAACAGATCTTTGAAGACAAATTCAAATTCTTTGCGGATGTTCTTGTTTTCCGTGCGCGTTAGATGGGGATCACGTTCAACAAGAGCGAATGCTTCCGTTCGGGCCACACGCAAAATATCCGCATCAGTCACAATATTTGCGAGCCTGAATCCGGGCAGTCCGCTTTGACGCGTGCCGAAATATTCACCTGCTCCGCGCAGTTCAAGATCGACCTCAGCGATACGGAAACCGTCATTGGTCTCCACCATCGTTTCAAGCCGCTTCTTTGTCACATTCACTTCACGATGTGCTTCGGCGCGGTTTGCCGCCAATTGGAGAGTTCTTTTTGTATAATTTTCGTCCGTAAGCAGAATGCAGTAACTTTGTTCTGCACCGCGTCCGACCCTTCCGCGCAGTTGGTGTAATTGCGATAAACCGAAACGCTCCGCATTTTCTATGATCATGATGGTGGCATTCGGCACATCGATGCCGACCTCGATCACCGTTGTTGCCACAAGAATATGAATTTCGTTCTTCTTGAAGCGCTGCATCATATCGTCTTTCTCTTCGGAAGAAAGACGTCCGTGCAGAAGGCCAAGAGTATATTCAGGGAAAATCTTCCCGCTCAGATATTCATATTCCTTCGTTGCTGCCTTCAGATCGATCTTCTCCGATTCTTCAATCAACGGATAGACAACATAGGCTTGTCTTCCCTTCTTCACTTCGGCGCGGACGAAATCGAATATCTTCGCTTTATCTTTTTCGAATCGTACGGCCGTTCGGATCTGCTTTCTATTCTTGGGGAGTTCATCGATCACGGAAACATCCAGATCGCCGTACACGGTCAGCGAAAGTGTGCGCGGGATAGGCGTTGCCGTCATCACCAAAACATCGGGATTCTGTTTTCCTTTCTCCCGCAGCAAAGCCCGCTGTGAGACGCCGAATCGGTGCTGCTCATCGATCACTACAAAACCAAGATTGGCAAATTGAACATGCTCTTGGATCAGTGCATGAGTACCAACCACAATGTTCGCCGTTCCGCTGCGGATATCCTGCAGCACATCTTCGCGTAATTTTTTCTTCTGTCCGCCGACAAGAAGGCGGATATTGACCGGAATATCCTTTAGAAAATTCCGGATGCTCCGCCAATGCTGCTCGGCAAGGATCTCGGTCGGCGCCATGATTGCACATTGGTATCCGTTCTCGATGGCGGTCAGCATTGCGAACAGAGCAACAATTGTTTTGCCGCTCCCCACATCTCCCTGCAGAAGGCGATTCATCGGCACAGGCTGAACCATATCGTTATGGATTTCCTGAATCACCCGGTCCTGAGCAGCGGTCAACTCAAACGGGAGAGATTCTTTCAATTTCGCCGTCAGCGTCCGCATTAATTTGAACTGGATACCTTTCAATTCCCCTTTCAACTCCCGTTTCCGGTATGCCATCAATAGCTGAAAATAGAACAATTCATCGAACTTCAGCCGGCGTACGGCATGATCGCACTCCGCATACGTTTTCGGGAAATGGATCATTTTGATGGAGGAATAAATATCGAGAAGCGTATTCCGTTGAAGAATTTCGCGCGGCAGGTGTTCCGTCAGGGAATTGAGATTGTTATTGATGGCATTCTTGAGTATCCGCCGGAAACCCCGATTATCCAAACCGGCGTTGCGCAAATCTTCTCCGGAAGAATATTTCGGAATGATCGAGCCGGTATGCAGAAGAGAATTCCAATCCGTTTCATCCTCGTCGTCCTTCGTCTTCAATCTGTCGAATTCCGGATGGACGAACTGAACACGATTATACTTATCCAGTTCCGGCACGGACGAGACAGCGAGTATCTCTCCGACCTCAAATGCCTTTTGGAACCATTCAACAGCGCCATAAAAGACACACGTGACATATCCGGTTTCGTCTTTAATGGTAAGGAAGAAGATCTTTTTTCTATTGCGCGTATACTTCACTTCGGACCGGAAAACGGAACCAATCACCGTTACTTCATTCCCCGGTTCAACAAGTTTCGGAAGTTCCACAATCTTGGTAATACGCGACCGGTCAAGATAATCGTAGGGAAAGTAGTAGAGTAATTTTTGCAGTGAATCAATCCCGATCGTTTTCAGTACAGCGGCACGGACCGGACCGATCCCTTTTACAAATTGTATTTCGGTGGAGGCTTGTCCGTTCATCGGCGGTGTGCTGGCTGGGAATTCCATCCGGACGGCAGGCGGAATGCAATGCGCTGGTTCGGAAGAGAAACAACGAGCGAATCGTCGGTGAATGTTTCAACAACCGCTTCCTGCAGGTCGGATTCTTTGACCGAATCATCGAACAATGTCAGGCTAATCCCGTGTTCGTTTTTTTCCAGCAATGTCTCAACCTCGTGCCGGCGAATTGGCCGCTGCTGAAAACGGTCTGACGGAAGATCGTTGATGGAACGCTGCTGCAGTACGATCCCCTCATCTTTTGCCCGGCGCACTGCGATCATTTTTCCGGACACTGCTGTTTCTGAGGATCTTTCTTTCGCCGCTTGTTTGTCGATCCGTTTTGATATTTCCATCTTTGACTCAGATTGAGACATAGCTTCCAGCTGAGCGGTGACCATCACCACTTTCCCGATCAACCATATTGCCGAAGAACCCTTCGAGGAATTTGATTCACCGGCATCAGCCAACGCTGCTGCGGGGGGAGCCTGCTGCAGTTGATCAGAGCTTGCACCTGAAGAGATCTGTGACGGCGGATTTGAGATCTGTTCATCCGCAAAATATTTTTTCTTTCGCTTTGCAGTCTCCCGTTGCTCTGCCAGATTTTGTGATGGAGGACCCTGTTCATTGTTTTGCGGAGACATACTCTTCTCTACGGCCGAATCGTGTTTCGGTGTGAGAACGATCTCCTGCTGACGGAACTGCTTCGGTGCGACAAGATCGCTGAACCATATCTGATACAATCCAATACCGATAGCGATGATGACAACAGCGGCGGCAAGACCGACATATTGATATGAGTAATATTGCGAGGCCCGTTCACGTTTCAATTTTGTTCGGAGACGTGCTTTCATCATCTCACGTCCATACCGCCGGATCCCTGCTGCGACCTCCATCTCTTCGCGGAGTTTTGCTTTGCATGGTTCGCAATCGGCGATCTCAATATCCAAACGTTCTTTCTCAGATGCAGAGATAAGGCCGAGAACGTACTTCTCCACAAGTTCAGGATCTTCGGTCCAATATTTTTTTTCAGATTCTTTCATAACCATCTATTTGCCGGGTGTCATCACCGTCGATCTGCCGAAAAAAACCGCCATCTTTCAATATTTTTTCGAGCATTTTTTTACACGTATATTTTTTTGACTTCACTGTTGCAGCATTCGCAAATCCCATCTGTGCCGCAATCTCCTCCTGAGACCTTTCCTCCCAATAATAGAGCAGCAGCAATGTTTTACACGGATCGCCTAACCGTTCCAATGCATCGGCAATCGTCCGTGACCGTTCCGTTTCGATCATGTCATCCAACTGCGATCGTTCTGTTGAGCCGAAGAGATCATTATTAAATTCCGTTGCCGGTTCCCTTAGTTTTCGCAATCGTTTCCGGGACCAGACGTTCTTTGCCACAGCATAAAGAAATGTACTCAGCTTTGCCGTATACTCAAAGCGTCCGCTCTTCACGCGTTCCCACAGGATGATCACCGATTCCTGCAGCACATCATCCGCATCATGCTCGCTGCCGTTGTTGCGCATCACCAATGACGCAATCGCTTTCTTATTCTGTTTATACACGATCAGCAATGCATCTTCGTCCCCTTTTTTCATCAGGTCCAGAATCTTTGCATCGTCATTCAGAAAAAAGAGAGTCGGCTTCATTGACCTTTCAACAGTTAATGACATGTATCAGCATTAGGTGAACAAACAAAATTACACATTCCAACTCACAAAATCCAAAAGGAGGCGTTATGAACACCGGTAAGAACAATATAATTGTAAAAAAACTCACTTTTCTGATCTTCTTTACCGTTATCAGTCTTTTTTCCATGACATTTCATGCACCGTCACCGGTATTTACGCTGAATGGAAGATTGAATTGTCCTGTCGTTCCGGAAAAAGGCGGAACAGCATATTTACAAATCACACTTACGGCTCCCGGCATGATCGAAAATACGCGACGGAAACCAATGAATCTTTCCGTCGTGATCGACAGAAGCGGTTCGATGAGCGACCAGAGAAAGATGGATTATGCAAAGAAAGCATTCGCATCATTAATCGAACAATTGCAGCCGGACGATATTCTTTCGCTGGTCATCTATGACGATATCATTGATCTCCTTCGGCCTGCGAAAAAGATCGGCGATGGCAAACAATCGATCAAACGAATGCTGGATGAAATATATCCGCGGGGTTCGACGAACCTTGGAGGAGGACTGATGGAAGGGCTTAGACAAACCGAAAGGTATGCCGGCAGGCATTATATCAACCGCGTGGTTCTGCTTTCCGACGGGTTGGCAAATGTCGGAATGACCGATCCCGTTGAACTGAACCGGATTGCCCATCGGTACCGCAACAGATCGATCTCCATTACAACAATGGGCGTCGGTTTGGATTACAATGAAAATCTGATGATGGGATTATCGGAAAGCGGTGGAGGCAACTATTATTTCATTGAACATCCCAATACACTTGCTTCCATCATCCGTCAGGAATACACTATGACCTCATCCGTTATCGCCCAAAACGCCGCTCTCTATATCACCCTCGGGGATCGTGTACACGTGAACGATGTTGTCGGTTGTGAATTCAGGAAAGAAACGGAACAACAGATCATCCCAGTGGGGGATCTTTACGCCAACGAGACGCGTGAATTCACCATTGAAATCACAATCCCCGAAGGTAGCGGAAAACGGATCATTGCTTCCGGAGAATTACGCTATGAAAGCGAGAATATCATTGCATCGGTTCCGAAGTTTTCCGTGAGTGTGACATACACAAAGGACTTTGCGGAAGTGGAAAGGAACCGGGACATCCACGCTCAGGCAAAAGCTGATATTGCCGTCTCCGCGCGAAAAGTTGAACAGGCAATGCAAGCGATGGACAACGGTGACCAGGCCGCTGCTCAACTGCGTTTGGATGAAGCAAAAGAGATGATCGCAAATTCACCGGCAGCATCGGCGGCAGGAGCAAGCGGCGAAACAGTCCGTTCGCAACTGGGAAAGATCGAATCATACCAGAGGACCGCACGCGAGGAAGATGCACAAAAGGCAAAGAAGTCAATACAATACGATAATTATAAGACAAGAAAGAATAAGTAATCATTTCCATCACCAAAGTATCCTCTCCTTCGTAAGAAGAGAGGATACTTTACTGCGGAGGAGTTATGAGAACTTCCATGATGACAGGAACAATGGAACTACGAACTTTATCTCAACGATATTTAACGGAAGGGCTGATGATAGCGGGATTATTTCATTTTTCTCTGATTGGCGGTATGCAGGCATTGCAACATTATTTCAACACCAAAGAAATAATTCCGCTAATCATAGTCAATAGATCGAATGACTGGGTTCGGGTCGATCTCAGCAGCAGATCAGCCATTCCGAACGTCTCTGTTTCTGAACCTGCTCATTCGTCCGTTGGGACTCCAATTCCGATACCAGAAACGGAAATTGATCCGGAAGCAACTATTGAAATACATAACCGGCAAAGCGGTTCGGCAGGAAATGATTCCGGTGTTGTGGATGAAACTGGCTTATCGATTTCTGATGGAACAACCATATCCGGTGACGAGACCCCTCCGGAACCATTTACGGTAGTAGAAAAAATGCCTGTCCCCATTTCGTATCCGGCACCACAATATCCTGAGATCGCTAAACGAGCCAATGTAGAAGGAACGGTGTATGTGGCTCTGTGGGTCACAAAGGAAGGAAAAGTAAAAAAATCGAGTGTTGTGAAATCAACATCCGGTCTTTTCGATCAGGCTTCGATGGATGCGGCAATGCTTTGGACGTTCACTCCGGCCATCATGAATAGTGGCCCGGTCAGTGTTTGGGTGACCGTACCGTTCAAATTCCGCTTGCACGACAAAGAGTCCCGCTGACAATGGTACAACAATTCCGGATATTGTCTTAGACTTCTTGAGTGGAAAACGCATCGATCACATTCCCGAACAAGGTCGGTTCCGCGATCCACGCAACGTTTTCGATAACGACAAGCGAGAGCGCAAAGAGGATCGACCGGTAATAGCGGCGGAACAACTGTGAAAGGATCATTGCTATCTCTCGTAAATGATCTTCCCGCCCAGAACGGTCATATCGACCTTCACGCGTTCGATCGCTGCCGGATCGATGGAAAGAATGTCATCCGACAGTACAACAAGGTCTGCCAGTTTACCTATGCTGATGCTTCCTTTTTCCTTCTCTTCAAATGCTGCGTATGCATTGTTTACCGTATAACACTCGATTGCTTCTTTCACGGAGATCTTCTGTTCAGGATGCCAGCCGCCGGGATTTGCACCGTCGATTGTTCTGCGAGTAACGGCAGCATAGATGCCAAGCACAGGATCAAGCGGACCAACGGTCCAATCACTCCCAAAGCACATTTTGACACCATTATCCAAAAATGTCCTAAACGGGTACGTTGTCTTGCAGCGTTCCTCGCCAATGCGTTTGACTGCCCAGCGTCCGTCATCGATGGCATGATACGGCTGTACGGATGCGATCACTCCCAATGCAGCAAAGCGTTTAAAATCTTTCGGATGGATATGCTGAGCATGTTCTATTCTCAACCTTCGATCCCAGAGCGGATTTTTATTGATGAATCGTTCGAACATATCAAGTGTTAGACTATTCGCGCTATCGCCGATAGCGTGAACGCGAAGCTGCAGACGAGCGCTGTCGGCGCTTGTCACCCATCGTTCCAGCCGTCCGTCAATAACAACGTCCATGGGAAGGCCATAGGTATCTTCATTCAAATATTTTTCAAAAAAAAGCGCGGTTGAAGAACCAAGCGATCCATCAACGAATGCCTTTACGAATCCGATGCGGATCATTTCATCACCGAACGGCGACTGAAGACCGCTGAATGCAAGATTTTTCCAATTGGAGATGTAACTAACGCAGTTCATCCGTGCGGTCAATTCGCCCCGCCGATTCAATTCAACATAAGTTTTAATATCCCGTTCACCGTTTGAATATGCCATATCCTGAATGGAAGTAACGCCGTGTTTTCGAGCTTCATCAAGCCCGTCGCGGGCAGCTATAAGCATATCGTCATCTGTCGGTGCAGGAATCAGCCCCCAGATTGAAGACATTGCTTCGTCCTTCAATAATCCGGTCGGTTCACCGGTAACGGAATCGCGCACGATTGTTCCGCCCGCAGGATCCGGAGTATTCTTTGTAATTCCTGCCAGTTTCAATACGTAACTGTTAGCGAGCGCCATGTGTCCGTCATATCGATTAACGAAGACAGGCGTGTTTACAGTATACCGATCGATCATTCCTTTTGTAGGAAGGTTACCACTTTTCCAGAGATCATGGTCCCAATCACCGCCGGTGATCCATTTTCCCGGACGTTCATCCGATCTTTTTTTTATGATCGATGCAAACTCGTTTTCGCTTTTTGCCGTACGAAGATCAACGCTTTGCAGCTGGAATCCGCCGTTCATAAAATGTGTATGATTGTCGATGAAGCCGGGAAGCATCCGCTTCTTTTTCAGATCGACAATTTTTGTTCCCTTGCCTGCAAATTTTAGAACAGCCTTCGATGATCCGACAGCAATGATTCTGCCGTTGAACACTGCAAGCGCTTCCGCTTCCAGCACAGAATGATCAACGGTCCAGATCTTTCCGTTCGTGAAGACAATGTCTGCAAATTGTTGGGCGGAGAGGAAAATCGGAATTAGGAAAAGATATACGAGGTGTTTCATAGTGGTGTCGGAAATGATTCGGAAATTCCCTGAAGGGTTCCCTTGTCCCTATGCGGCACCCTTAAGAGGAATGAAGCGTTGTTTTCAGTGTTCGCCTTTTATGCTTCTGGTCATCAGGTCTTCGGTAGCGCGATGAGGTTCTTTTCCATTGAACATGATATTATAAACCTCGGAGAAGATCGCCATTTCGGTGTGATGTTTCTTGGCAAGGTCAACGGCTGAACGGCACGTTGCAACACCCTCAGCTACCATCACCATTTCACCGAGAATTGCCTCCAGTTTCCTTCCGCGTCCGAGCTCTTCGCCGACGTGACGGTTGCGGCTATGCTTGCTCATGCACGTAACGATCAAATCTCCGACACCCGACAATCCCGAAAAAGTTCTCGGAAGTGCTCCCATCTTATCGCCGAGCCGTGTCATTTCAGCGATGCCGCGCGTGATGATCGCCGCTTTGGTGTTATCCCCGAATCCCGCACCGTCAACGACTCCTGCCCCGATCGCGATGACATTTTTCAATGCACCGCCGAGTTCGACACCGCGGATATCGTCGGAAACATAGACGCGAAAATACGGAGTATTGAAACATTGAGCGACGATCTTTGCCGTACGGGAACTGAACGATGAAGAGACAACGGCTGTCGGTATTTTCTTCACAACCTCTTCCGCATGACTCGGGCCCGAAAGAATCGTAATATTCGACTTCTTTTCATACTCAAGAATATCGATCATCACTTCGGACATCGTCATTAACGTGTTGTTCTCTATCCCTTTGGCAACATTGACGATGATCGTTCTTTTCAGGTCAATGTGAGCGATATCCTTGAGAACGTTCCGAAGGAACTGGGAGGGAACAGCCATTACTATGAGATCTTTTTTGGTGGAAGCTTCTTGTACATCGTGGGTGATCTTCAGGTGTTTCGGAAGTGTAATTCCCGGCAGGTAGTCTTTATTGGTCCGCGCTTCACGCATCTCCTCCGTCTGGTCTGCACGGTAACTCCACAGAGTGACATCACGAAAATTTTCACAAAGGACAATGGCAAGCGTTGTGCCCCAGCTGCCTGCTCCTAGAACTGAAATACGCATATCGAGGCCTCAAAAGTCGATGAATAAAATGCTACTGCTGTGATCCTTTGAAGTGCGTCAATTTGTTTTCCGTTCCTGCCAGCAACCGTTTGATATTTTCTCGGTGAGTGAAGGTGATGAGAAGCGAAACTCCTACGGCAAAATAAACAAGTGTATGGTACCCGGGAATATCGACATTAAACAGATTCTCCCGAACGAACAATGTAACAGGAATTGCCATGGCTGCCAGGATCGAGCCCAGTGAAACATAACGCCAGGAAATAAAAACAAATGCAAAGACAAGAATGGCAACTACAAACTCTACGGGAGCAAGTCCAAGAATCATTCCTGCGCCGGTCGCAACGCCTTTCCCCCCCTTAAATCCGGCAAACAGCGTCCAGATGTGACCTAAAACGGCGGCGATACCGCAAATGATCTGCACAACCGTAAAATCCTGGAACGGCGTATGGTTGTCGAATGGGAGCGAGTTGGGATCCCAAAACAATTGGGGAACGTAATAAGTTGCAACGACTCCTTTAAAAAGATCGAACAGAATAACAGCAAGACCAATTTTCCATCCAAGCATTCGTAAGACGTTGGTCCCTCCTGCATTGCCGCTTCCAAATTTTCTGATGTCGCCGGCTTCTGCAAGCCTTGTTGCAATAATGCTTGTTGGTATCGATCCAATGATATAACTCAACAGCATTACGATTGCAAAGTTTCCCATAAAAATTCCTTACGTTCTATTTTTTTCACTGAGAGAAAATAAGTAAATTGAATGCTTAGATGCAAGAACTTCGTTCACCGTTCGGGGAGGAATGATGATTTTCGGTAAAATTCAACAAAAAATTACGGCATAAATCGTTTTACAAGCAGTTCGGCGAGCAATAAATCATCCGGCGTGGTGATTTTGATGTTTTCGTAACTACCTTCAATGATGATCGGCAATACCCCGATCTGTTCGACCAAATATGAATCATCCGTTGCAACGATATTGTTTTTGAAGGCAAACTCGTATGCTTCAATGAGTATCTTCCGCTGAAATGTCTGCGGTGTCTGGACGCTCCACAACGAAGAGCGGTTTAATGTCTTTTCCACACGTCCGTCGGTCGAGGCCTGCTTCATGGTATCTTTTGCACGAACAGCAACGACCGATGCTCCGAAATATTTTGCCGTTTCTATGGATTGGGTGATCTCCTTCCGGCGAACAAACGGACGAACTGCATCATGCACGGAAATGATCTCTGACTCCGCATCGACGCATTTCAGAGCCTTGGCTACAGAATCCTGCCGTCTCTCGCCGCCTTCGACCGGAGCCTTCAGCTTTGAGAGAGAATATTTTTTTCTGATCTCTTCAATAATCGGAAAGGATGAACGCTGGGTGGCAACGATGATCTCGTTGATATCGTCGCAGGATTGGAACCGCTCCAGAGTATGAACAAGGATCGGTTTTTCATTCAGCAGCAGAAATTGTTTACCAATGGTCGCACCCATCCGTTCGCCAAAACCTGCCGCCGGTATGATCACGCTGGTGAACATCGAACTATGGTTTCTCTTTCGGTTTTCCAAAATATTCGATCGCAAAATTGAACCGCGGGAATATTTTGGGGAGCCGCATCACGCTCAGAATCATTACGCCAATGGAAAGACGGTCGATCCACGACGATGTGGGCCAACCAAGATGCACAGTAATTTTCTTATGCGGCAATTCGTAATCCAATGCATACAGGATCTCCGTAATCCCCTGATAGACAGATTGGCTTTGATTGGCAAAACGAAAGTGATTAATTGCCACCTTCTCAGGAATTCCCTGGCGAGGATGATAGAGGCTGATAAATGCCGACGATGTATCATCCACTTTGGGCGCATTTTCGTTCGGACGGCGGAAGTAGATATTGATGTTCTCCGCTTCGGATTCAACCAGATAGAAGATCATATTCAACGGCTGATCGGTCTGCGCTATCTCCTTGATCTCCGGTGCCCGTTTTTTGGCAACACGAATGCCGATAAATAAAAAGATCGCCGTGACCGAGCTCCACATGAGTGTTCCATACGGTTTATGGTAACCAAGGTAGAGAAAACATGAGAACATGATGGCAAAAAGGCCAAAGGTACCCAGCCGGTGCGTATTGAACGCAAGAACATCTTTGGTCCCTTTTGAATAGCGGTAGATCAGAAGGCTTCCGAGATTGATCGAGAAACTTGCGAGTAATCCTATCGCATACATCTCCGCAAGCAGCATTTGATTTCCGCCCGTAAGGAAAATGATGAATGTATAAAACATTGCATTGGCAATATGAACACGATATAACGATTGCCGGCTATTCGTCTTAATGATCCATTGAAAGCCGTACCGGTGCGCAACGCGTTCCACCAACTCACTGGAAGCGACATAGGCCGTATTCACCGCCATCATCAGCAGGATGCTTGCAAGAATGCCGACGATATATCCGAACGGAACGCCGCCGACCATGCGGGCAAACTGCGTGATGAGATCGGTTTCGTGATTGGAGAAATTGATGTTGGAGGAAAGAACGACCATAGCAAGCAGCGGCGTGAAAATACCGGTTGTGAGTGCAAGAAAAATGTAGGCGCGTTTCACATCTTTCCAGGATTTCACCAGACCGGCGGTTTGCACAACGGATTCAATACCGGAATAAGCAAGGATACAGCTTGAAACGCCAACGATAACAAAGAAATACGCATTGAACCAATTCCCCTGATCCATGCCGATAGCGACATTCGAAAAACTCTGGCCGATCGTTCCCCAACTATCGCTGTTCATATGAAACACGCCTGCAGCGACCAGATTGATCAGCACAATTGCCGCCACGACAAATATTCCAAAAGTGAATTTTGCATTCTCTTTGATGCCGATGATATTCAACCCTGCCACGAACCAGATGATACCTGCCTGGAATGCGAATTTTCCGGCTGCGCCGAGATGAATGAAGGACATTCCGTTTTCCACGGCGCTGACCGTAGAAAGACTTGCCGTCAGCACATAATCGACAATAATGGACGCGACCGCAATGAACGATACAATCGGTCCAAGCACGAGATAGGAAAAGGAATAAACACCACCGCCTTTGATCCCCTGGAATTCTAGGATCTCCGCGATCTCCGTCATCCGCATTGAGAGCAAACGAATGAGGATCGATGTCAGAATGATGAACACGATGGCATTGGTTCCAATAACACGGAACGCCTCACTTGGTGCATAAAAAATGGAGGTCAATTCATCCATCAGTGTAATGATCGCCACAGAAAGCCACGTCAGCCACCATCTCCCCTGGGAAAAATATGAGAGCAGGTGTTTTCGAGTCATTAAATAACCAAATGCTCCAACAAGCATAATGTTAATGACAAGAATGACCAAAAACTTGGCTGTAAGGAAGTGTTCCATTGTTTTTTTTAAATAATGAGCATCGCGTCACCGTAACTGTAAAACCGGTAACCTTTTTTTATCGCATGCTTATATGCCCGCATTGCCAGATCATGTCCTGCAAACGCTGCAACCAGCATCAACAAGGTCGATTCCGGCATATGAAGGTTCGTGATCAATCTGTCGGCGATCTTGAAATCGTACGGCGGAAAGATGAACTTGTCTGTCCAGCCGCGCAGCGGCTTCAGATGTCCGTCCGTCGTTACGGAAGATTCAACGGCACGCATGGCGCTTGTCCCGACAACACATACTTTTTTGCGCGTATCGATCGTTTTGTTGACGACTTTCACCGTTGCTTCATCGACCTGGAAATATTCGGAATCCATTTTGTGTTTCGTCAGATCTTCCACTTCCACCGCACGGAATGTGCCGAGTCCGATATGAAGAATGACCGGGGCGAAACTGACCCCTTTCTTTTCCATTTTTTTCTGGAGGGCCTTGGTGAAATGCAGTCCTGCTGTCGGCGCTGCAACCGCCCCTACCTTATTGGCAAAGATCGTTTGGTACGAATCCTTATCTTTCGGGGTCGGTTCACGCTTGATATAGTTCGGCAGGGGTGTCAGACCAATCTTATCGATCACCTTGAAGAAGTCACCGGTATAATTGAAACGGACAGTTCTGCCGCGCGATGTCGTGTTATCGATCACTTCACACCAGAGATTCCCGTTGTCGAAATAGATCTTATTGCCGATACGCACTTTACGTGCCGGATCGACGATAACATCCCAGATATTGTCCTCAACATTCAGCTGACGAAGCAAAAATACTTCGATCTTTGCATTCGTCTTTTCTTTTTTACCGATGAGCCGAGCCTGGAATACTTTCGTCTCGTTCACCACGATGGTATCGCCCTTCTCAAAATATTCGGCAACATCGTAAAAGTGACGGTCCTCTATCGTTCCTTCCTTTCGATTAATGACCATTAAACGTGCATGGTCGCGGGGATTTGCCGGATGTTTCGCGATAAGATTCCGCGGAACCGGATATTTATAATCGGAAAGTTTCATAGGTCACTATTCCTTTCGGGCCTCATGCCCAATGTTGTATATGTTGTGTCTGCCTGCCCGTTCAAATAATCGCCGCTGGTGCTGACAGTCATCACTGTGCTTTAGTATTTCGTTGAATTAAATTTTGCGCCTCATGGAAGAATGCAGAGCCGATCTTTCCCGTAAAAGGGTTCGATTTGTCGGCAATTCGTTCAGGATGCCACTGAACCAGTAGTAAAAACGATCTATCGTTTTTCTCTTTCCATTCCATTGATTCCACTACGTCATCATCCGAATAGCCGGAAGCGATCAGATCATCGGCGACCACCCTTACCGATTGGTGATGGTACGAATTGATCACGCCAGACAATGTCTCCGTAACAGCCGCTATCAGAGAACCGGATATCACTGTTATTGCATGACGAAGTTCCGGCTGCCCCTTTAATGCCGTATGTCTTTCAAATCCTGCAGAAGAAAGATCGGCAACAAGAGTGCCACCAAGAAAAACATTCGCCACCTGCATACCCCGGCAGATCCCAAGAACCGGCAACTTCATTTTCAAAGCCGTATCAAGCATTCTAAACTCGAAATCGTCCCGTTGCCGGTCGAACTGTTCCACCAATTCTTCGGGCGTTGCCATTGATAATTTCGGATCGACATCTTCTCCACCCGTCAGCACTACACCGTCGAATCCGGTAAGATCGAAAACACCATACCGGTATGACGCAATAACCAGTTCGGCACCCGGATCGAAAGACTGAAGCCAATCCATGTATTGCTTTTGTTTCTCCGGTTTTCCCGTGTCCGTTACTGCTATCTTCATACGATCCGTCAACTCAATAAATATTGTTTCCATTCATTCTGTTGATGAACGGCTGCATCCATTGTCAACACAGAGACGGGCAGTTTCATCAGCAGATGTTCAAATTCCAGCAGCCGCACGGAATCTTTTTCCGTTGTTAGAATAACATCCGCGCTGTGTTTCTGAAACGAAGCGATGACCGATTCGATTTCAGCTGTTGTATATATATGATGATCCGGGAATCCGAACAAATCTTTAACCTTTATGCCGCACGCTTCAACGCTTAATCGAAAATTTTCCGGCCGCGCAATACCGCAGAACAGAACTGCCGAACAGCCGTTCATGATCTCCAGCGATCGTGCAATTCCGCTAAAAAGGTGTTTGATCCCTGACGGCCGGAATGAACCGGTGAACTTATTTTCAACAGCTTTAAGGCGTTCATCTTTTAATATTCTTTCAGCTTCGCCTTCATCTTTTGTTTTTGTAATCACGACGGCTGATGCTCTTTTCAGACTTCCGATCCATTCTCTCCGGTACCCTGCAGGGAGAAGCATTGTATCAAACGGCATTTGTCCCGCATCAATAACAACAATGTCTTTGGTCCTTTTGATATACCGGTGCTGGAATCCATCGTCGAGGATGATCACCTGTGCGCCAAATTCAACGACCGCTTTTTTAGCCCCACGAACTCTGTCTTCGTCGACGATGACGATCGCCGTTTTCAAATCCTGAGCCATCATCAATGGTTCGTCTCCTGCAGAAAGTGCATCGGCAAGAATGGTCTTACCGTCACAAACAACGACCGTTCCGGTTGTTTTTCTTCCATACCCTCTGCTGATAATGGCAACGCATTTTCCCGAATCCAAAATAATTTTTGCGGCATTCACGACGAGCGGTGTTTTTCCTGTGCCGCCTGTTGTAATATTGCCGATGGAAATGACCGGCACTCCGACGCTCACTGATCTCAACACACTCATATCAAAGAACAAATTTCGAATCCAAATGACGGATCCGTAAATCAACGACAACGGAAACAATACAGGATGAGGTCTCACTATTTTCCGCCTTCCTGCAACAATATCCTTTCCGCATCTTCCGTCAGCACAATCAGTCTTTTTTGCATTTCCTGTTTGAACGCATCCAGCGTTTCTCCGTCCAATTCTTTTGAAACAATTACCGGGTTGCTGTAGTTGACAGCAACGGAAGTAAACGGCATCGGAACTTCGAACTTGTCCCACGACCGCAAATGTTTTTTTTGTTTTACGGCGATTCCGGCCAGCACAAGAGGAACTTCTGCTCTTTGTGCAACCCGCACCGCACCCATTTTCATCTCATGCCGCGGACCGCGTGGTCCGTCAGGCGTGATGGCCAAAGCGCTTCCACGACCCACTTCATCCACCATCAACTGCATTGCTTCTTTTCCGCCGATATGACTTGAACCGCGGATCATCGTATAATTCCATCGTTCCAGAATCGTCGAAAGAAACTCACCATCGCTGCTTTGGCTGACTAATGCGGAAACCTGTCCATTGTTCAGCGGACGGTGAACAAACCACCCGACAAACATCGCACCATGCCAAAACGCAACCACATAATTCTTTCCGCTACGCTTCAACTGCTCAAACTGTTCACCGCCCGTTACGGTGATATTCAGCGTCCTGGCCCATAACAAAGCAACGCGCCACAACACCAATCGTACAGCGGTCAATATCATCCACTTTTTCATATTGCAAGAACTGCTTCTGCAACATTTGTGGACGCACCGATACCGCCAAGTTTCTGACGGACGATATTCAGTTGTTCCTTCATTTCGTTATACTGGTCAGGCGAATTCATGATTGTCCGGGCCGCATTGACAAGCGGTCCAACGGTAACATCACCCTGGATCATTTCAGGAACGATCGTTCTGCCGGCAACGATGTTTACCAGCGAAATATTCTTGATCTTTACCACCAGGCGCGCGATCCAATACGTGATGGCGGAGGTCTTGTAGACGACAATCATCGGCGTTCCGACGCATGC
>CAJBTU010000082.1 GCA_903958625.1 uncultured Ignavibacteriota bacterium
ATCCTGAAGAGTGATCACCACACCTCCCCGCGTTTTTGATAGCGTGAAAGGATGATGTTACTTTCATGTTCTATCCTCTTTGACGCTTCGTTCACAGTCAATCGACCGGCAAATAATTCCTGCAGGACAGGATTTGCGACTCGACTTTTCCATTCCATGTAACCCGGCGCGCCAAGCCAGGATCCAACACAAAGCGTTGAAACCGAAGAACATGTAATATCCCATCCGCCAAGAGTATCTTGAAAAACCGGCATACTTAAACATGATTTCCGTGCAGGGATCATCCAGTCACTCTGGGCCAGACGCGCCGTATTCTTTGAATTCAACATAAACTCGATGAACATCATTGCGTCCTTTGCCCGTTTCGATTTTTTTGGAATGCTTAACGTCTGTGTACTTGCGCCATATTTTTGCGTTTGTGCCATCAGCGGAGGCATTACTCCCCAGTGAAATTCTTTCGGCGCATTCTCAACAATTTGCTGCCGTCCCCACGATCCAATACCAACGAGCATTGCATACCGACCGCTGAAGAATCCGGGAATCATACCAGCACCGCTTTCACCAATACTTGCCGGTGAAGCAGATTTATCTTTGTAAATCATATCAACGATCGTTTGCATCAATTTCTTTTCTTCATCATTCACCTTCACGACAAAATGATCTCCCTCTTTTTTGAAGAATGAACCTCCGAAACTGATTGATGTATTCATGATGATATTTGCAGAACTGCGTAATCCAAATGCTGCACCATATTGATCAACCACACCGTCTCCGTTCTTATCTTTCGTCAATCTTCGTGCAGCAGATTGCAGATCATCCCAACTCCACGGATGTTCACGCGTTGGCGGAAGGATTCCCTCTTGATCAAGAAGCGTCTCATTAAATAGAACGACAAGAGATTCGATAAGAAAAGGGATTCCTCCGACTTCACCATTTGGCCTGGTAACGGTTGACCACGCAACGTCAAGTATATCACTTTTCATATCCGGCGAGATATACGGTGACAGATCCGTAAGATATCCCCGCATTGAATAATCAACAATAATAGAAGATTCGTCATGAAAAATATCGGGAACATCTCCGGTTTCGAACGCAGTTACCAAATAATCATTTGCGGAATTCCAAGTCCCCTGAATGTATTCAACCTGCAGATCCGGATGAGCCGTATTCCATTCACTGACGATTGACTTGTTCACAGCAATCGATCCCTCTTGCCATGCAAGGCTGACAAACCGAAGGGGTCGAACTTTATTGTCATCATTTTTTCTGATAGACCAATATGTGAGAACAGATCCTATCAACAATAGAGATACTATAAGAATAATTCGTTTCATTATCCCTTTAATGCTCCTGAGACCAAGCCTGTCGTAAACCATTTACGCATAAAGACAAATACCAGAATCGATGGAATGGTTGCTATGACACTTGCCGCCGCAAGCGGGCCTGTTCTTGCCTGACCTTCCATTCCTGTATACCGTGCCAATTCGACCTGCAGTGTTGCCAATGCCGGACTTTTCATAAGCACAAGTGCAAAGAAAAATTCATTCCATGCAGAGATAAATGCAAAGAGTGCTGATGCGCCAATTG
>CAJBTU010000083.1 GCA_903958625.1 uncultured Ignavibacteriota bacterium
AAATTAGAGGGCGATCCGTTCTACAAAGGTGTTGAGCTAATCTTCAATAAGTTCTCCAAATTTCTCGAAGCACAGGGTGTTAAACCGATGGAGTCGATCGGCAAAGAATTCAATGTTGACTATCACGACGTGATGATGCAGATCCCTCGTACCGATGTTGCACCGCATATCATCGTTGAAGAGATCGAAAAAGGTTATTTCTTGTATGAGAAGGTTATTCGTCACGCAAAGGTTGTTGTTGCAACCTCACCGGCAGAAATGGAAGTGAAAAACTAAGTATGGCAGCTAAACGAGATTACTATGAAATACTCGGTGTACAACGCAACGCTTCCGAGGACGAAATAAAAAAATCATACCGGAAACTGGCCCTTCAGTATCACCCGGACCGGAATCCGAACAACAAGGATGCGGAAGACAAATTCAAGGAAGCAACCGAAGCATACGAAGTACTATCCGATCAGCAAAAACGCCAGCGCTACGATCAATTCGGGCATCAGGGAATGCGCGGCGGTTCCGATTTCCATCAATATCAGGATATCAACGATATTTTCTCCCACTTCGGAGATATCTTCGGCGGTTCCGGCGGTTCGATCTTCGAAGAGATGTTCGGAGGCCAGCAACGGCGTAGAGGTCCCCGTTCAACAGGAGAACCGGGTTCCGATCTTCGGATCCGTTTGAAACTGACTCTGGAAGAGATTGCCGCCGGTGTTGAAAAGAAACTGAAAATAAAAAAATGGAGAGCATGCAGTGCGTGCAGCGGGAACGGAGCAAAACCGGGTTCATCAAGGTCCTCCTGTCCGCAATGCCAGGGAACAGGCGAACTGCGCCAGGTCTCCCGCTCGATGTTCGGCCAGTTCGTGAATGTTTCCGCCTGCGCGTTTTGCGGCGGCACCGGACAGATCATCAAGGAAAAGTGTCATACATGCGACGGCGAAGGACGTGAACAGGGAGAATCAACGATCAAGATCAATGTTCCGGCCGGCGTCAGCGAAGGAAACTATATGACGCTGCAGGGACAGGGAAATGCCGGACGGCGCGGCGGACATGCCGGGGATGTGATCGTGGAATTCAATGAAGAGAAGCACGATTCGTTCATCCGGAACGGCGATGACATCATCTACAACGCGCTCATCAGTTATCCCGACGCGGTCCTCGGAGCAGACATTGAAGTCCCGACACTGACCGGAAAAGCAAAGATCAAGATCGATGCCGGCACAATGCCCGGTAAAATGCTCCGCATGAAGGATAAAGGGATCCCTCATTTGAATGCGTACGGAAGAGGCGATCAGTTGATCCAGGTACAGATCTGGGTCCCTCATAAAGTCAATTCGGATGAGAAGGAACTGCTCAAGGAACTTTCGGACTGTGAACACATAAACCCTACCGAAGAGGAAAAGAGCAAAAGCAAGAGTCTGTTCGATAAAATGAAGAATGTGTTCACGTAACCGACACTGAATGAAAACGATTAAACGACTGCAGGATTTTTTCGCTTTCACCAGGAATGAACAGAAGGTATTCCTTTTCCTTTCGGTGGTATTCCTCTCGGGCGTTGCTGTTAAAGTGTATAAAGCATACATTGTGCCTCAGGCACCGGTGCAATACGATTATTCAACCAGCGATTCTGTGTTCAATGCCAGATCGAAAGCTTTATCCGGCGACAGCACTGCCGCAGAAAAAAAAGCACCAACGAAGACCGACCTCAACACGGCAACAAAAACGGAGTTGATGGAACTGCCCGGTATCGGCGAAGCAACGGCGGAACGCATCTTGCAGGCCCGGGTAGAGCGAAAGAGATTCAGAAAGATCGACGAACTAAAGAAGATCAAAGGCATCGGTGAAAAGAAATTCGAGAAACTTAAACCGCACATCGAGGTCAAATGAAAAATACTGAACGGTATCTCGCCTTTATTATTGAAAGCAGGCACATCACCGCCGTTGAGATCGCCCACAGCCCAAAAGGAAAAACGTTGACGGCGGCGGGATCATTCGATTCGGAGATCGATTTTGATAGTCCTGAAGTGTACGGCGAAGTGGGCTCTGCCGGCCGTGAAAAGATTTTCGTCAAGGAGATCCAGTCATTCATCAAAAGGATCGGAGCGGGTGCGCATTTCTTTTCGTTCGGCCTCAACACGCGCATGGCTATGCTGCAGCAGATTCCGGTGGAAGCATCACTGACGGACGAGGAATTCAATGTTCATCTGAGATGGGAGCTTCAGAATTATTTTCCCAATGCTTCTCCCGAACAATATGTGGTCCAACCGTATGCGCTTGTTGGCGACAACGGTGTTGCCGGTTCGAATGCGATGATCATCTCGGTGAAAAAATCGTTCGTAAATTTTTTGAACAACGTCTGTCAGGAGATGCACGGTTCAATGCATATACTCGACATCGACCAATTCTGTGCAGAAGGGGCGATCCTTTACAACTACCCGCACCTGGCCCAAAAACGCACTGCCGTGATCGGTGTAGACGAAGAAACCCTTGATGCCGGCCTGCTGGTGAACGGCAAGAACTCCGATATCAGAACAATGCGCTGGAACAGAAGGGATCTTTCATCCATAGGAAAATATGCCCGTGAAAAAGGGGCTGAAGTGATCTATCTGCACGGACGGATTGTAAGTCAAAAAATGGTCGATCTTCTGAAGGAAATTTCACCGATCGATGTTGAGATGGCCGATCCGTTCCGGAAAGTTGCGCTTCCTGCAACGATCAAGAATGTAGATGAGATCAAGATGCGAAGGCAGGAATATACGGCTGCCGTTGGCCTGGCGGTGCGGGAAGAAGAATGAGAGTGATCGCAGGAAAATACAAAGGACGTAAACTGGAGACCGTGCAGGATAATTCTGTCCGTCCGGCTACGGATAAAGTGAAGGGGGCGATCTTCAATGTGCTCCAGTCGCGCGTACACTGGACGTCGGCAAAAGTTCTGGACCTGTACGCCGGAAGCGGCAGCGTCGGCATTGAGGCATTGAGCCGCGGCGCCGGGAATTGCATCTTTGTTGAAAATAGCCGCAATGCCCTTCAGTTCCTGAAATCCAACATAGCCTCGATCGGTGCGGAGGGCGAAGCGAAAGTTGTTTATGGGGATGCCGATACGTTCGTCAACTCATCGCGGACAAAATTTACCGTCATCTTTGCCGATCCGCCGTATGCACTGGAGGCACTGAAGAATATTCCGAACAAGATCTTCGAAAAAGGCATCGTTGCAGAGGACGGATATCTCATTATCGAACATCCGTCGCGGTACGAATTCGCACAGAACTCCCTTTGGGAGGTTGTTGTGCAGAAGGTGTATGGAAACACAAGCGTTTCATTTTTTCAACACAAGAAGAGCGTGGAATGAAAATTGCGATTTATCCCGGTACATTTGATCCGATCACCAACGGACATCTGGACATTATCGAACGCGCGGCACAGTTGTTTGACGCCGTGATCGTGACTGTTGCCGTGAATTCATCGAAAACACCGATGTTCACGACCGAGGAACGGCTGAGACTTGTTCGCGCAGCCGTGAAAGAAAAAAAGATCAAGAACGTATCCGCCGAAGCATTCAGCGGTCTTCTCGTGGATTTCGCACGGAACAAGAAGGCTTCGGTACTAATCCGCGGACTGCGGGCTGTTTCAGATTTCGAATACGAGTTCCAAATGGCACTGATGAACCGCAAACTGGCACCGACGATCACCACAGTGTTTCTGATGCCTCACGAGAAATATACCTATCTCAATTCCAGCATCGTGCGCGAGATCGCACGGCTGAACGGCAATTTCCGGGATTTCGTTCCCCCTTCCGTCTACCGGACGATGAAGAAGAAATTGACGGCCTGACGGTTCATACCGGGTCAAAACTGAATAGTGGTTATTCAATTCAATTGAAAGGACGGAGATAACACCGTGAAGCAATTATCAAAAAAAGCGTCGCTCCTGGAAGCGTCGCAAACGCTGGCGCTCACCGCGCTGGCGCTGAAAATGAAATCGGAAGGTGTTGATGTCGTCAGTCTCACTGCCGGTGAACCGAATTTCCCGACGCCGCCGCACATCAAGCAGGCTGCCGTCAAGGCCATTGATGAAGATTTCACAAAATACACGGCGAACGCCGGCATCCCTGGATTGCGGGCAGCCATTGTAGAAAAGTTCCGCAACGAGAATAATCTGCATTTCGAATCTTCACAGATCCTTGTCTCGAATGGAGCAAAACATTCCATCTATAATGCACTGCAGGCGATCTGCAATCCCGGTGACGAAGTGATCTTTAGCGCTCCGTATTGGGTAAGTTATCCGGAAATGGTGAAACTCGTCGATGCAAAACCGGTCGTCATTGGCACTACAGAAAAGTCGGAATTCAAGATCACTCCACTTCAATTGCGCAGGGCGATCACAAAAAAGACCAAAGCGTTGATCCTCTGTTCGCCATCAAATCCTACAGGATCGGTCTATTCACAGCGTGAATTTGAAGAACTTGCCCGCGTCATCGAAAAGACGGGCATCTTCGTTATCTCCGATGAGATCTATGAAAAAGTGATCTACGATCACCATAAACATTTCAGCATCGGGTCCATTTCTGCCATTAAGGATCAGGTGATCACGGTGAACGGCGTTTCAAAAGCCTATGCTATGACCGGCTGGAGAATCGGATATTTCGGCGCCAACCATGATGTCACGGCGGCAGCGGAAAAGATACAGAGCCAGATGACATCGAATGCGTCGTCCATTTCCCAGCGTGCAGCCCTTGCGGCAATTTCCGGTTCCGACCACGACGCAAAATATATGACCGGTGAATTCCAGAAGCGGCGCGATTTCATCTATAATGCGGTCTGTTCGATCAAAGGAATATCGTGTGTAAAACCAGCCGGGGCATTCTATCTGTTTCCCAACGTAAGCAAATATTTCGGCAGGAAGTATAACGGCGAAACACTGAAATCGAGTGATGCCGTCTCACATTTTCTTTTGAAGGAAGAGAACCTGGTGGTCGTACCGGGAAGCGGATTCGGCGCCGATAAATTCATTCGCCTTTCGTACGCCTGTTCAATGGAAGAACTGGAAAAAGCAGCAGTACGGCTGCATCGCGGATTGACAAAACTAGAATAGGAGCGTTACCTGATATGCCGATATATGAATACCGCTGCAGCAATTGTTCACACGAATTCGAAGAATCACAATCCATCAAGGATTCTTCACTGATCACATGCCCGGAATGCAATCAGGAGAAGCTCAACAGAGTGATCGGTTTGGGAGGCGGTATGATATTCAAGGGCTCCGGTTTTTATCAAACCGATTATAAAAACAGCGGTGCTCCCAAAAAGGACACCACTGTGAACAAAGAATCTTCTGTAGAAAAGAAACCCGAGACAAAGAGTGCTGTTGCTCCGGCTGCATCTGCCGATTCACCAAAACCGGAAAAATAAACACCCTTGATCAGAAAATAAAAATGCCGCTCACTGAGCGGCATTTTATTTATTTCCCGGTTCCTTAAAGTTTCGGCCCCGCTTTGATCACTTCCGGCGGGCAACCAGTTTCAAACTTCTTAAAGTTCTCAATGAACCGTGAAGCCAGCTGCCGGTATTTTTGCATGTAGATCTCTTTATTGGGCCAGGAGTTCGACGGATCAAGCACATTTGCGGGAACACCTTCGCAGTGCTGAGGCACTTCGAAACCAAAGACAGGATCTAACGTGAATTTCGATTTCAGCAATTCACCGCTTAGAGCAGCATTCAGCAATGCACGAGTATGCTGAATACTGATGCGTTTACCGACACCGAAAGCACCGCCGATCCATCCGGTGTTCACAAGCCAGCAATGAACACCATGACGCAGGATCTTTTTCTTGAGCAGATCGGCATAGAAGGCCGGATGCAAGACCATGAATGGAGCCCCAAAACAGGTGCTGAATGTCATTTCCGGTTCTTTCCCAAGGCCTACCTCTGTGCCGGCGATCTTCGATGTGTATCCCGAAATAAACTGATACAGCGCCTGGTCCGGCGTCAACTTCGCAATCGGCGGCATCACACCCGACGCATCGCAAGTTAATAGAACGATATTGGCCGGATGCCCCCCTTTCTTTTCGGCAACGGCATTGCTGATATAGTCCAGAGGATATGAAGCCCGAGTATTTTCGGTGATCGATTCGTCATCGAGATCGATCAACCGCGTTACGGGATCGTAAACAACATTTTCAAGAATCGTTCCGAACATTTTCGTTGTTGCATAGATCTGCGGTTCTGCCGAAGCGGAAAGACGAATGACCTTGGCGTAGCAGCCCCCTTCAAAATTAAAAACTCCCTCGTCGCTCCAGCCGTGCTCATCATCCCCGATCAGCCGCCGTTTGGGGTCGGCGGAAAGTGTGGTTTTACCGGTTCCCGATAGACCGAAAAAAACCGCCGTATCACCCTTCTCGCCGATATTGGCCGAACTATGCATTGACATGATGCCTTGAAGCGGAAGGACATAGTTAAGAATAGTAAAGATCGATTTTTTGATCTCGCCTGCATATGCCGTATTGCCTATGATGCAGAGTTTCTGCGCTAAATTCAGTGTAATAAATGTATTCGTTGCCGTTGCATCGATCTGCGGAATTCCTTTGAATCCCGGAACGGCGATCACGGTGAACTCAGGAATATGCCGTCGATATTCTTCATTCGTCGTCGGCAAAACGAACATATTTCTGGCAAACAGAGCATGCCAGGCATGTTCGGTGATGATACGGATCGGAATGCGATAATTCGGATCTGCACCCGCATAACAATCCTGAACGAACAGGTCACGTCCTTGAACATACCCCTGAACCCTGTTATAGAGATCGTTGAATTTGTCGGGATTGAACGGCCGGTTGTATTGTCCCCACCAAATATTTTTCTCCGTCGACGGTTCTTTTACGATGAACTTATCGCTTGCGGACCGGGCTGTGTGTTTTCCGGTGTTGGCAACGATCGGACCCAAATGCGTGATGCGTGCTTCTTTCCGGAAAGTAATTTCCTCGTACAGCGCTTCAGTGGGAAGATTCCAGTATGCCATCCGCAGGTTGGAAATGCCCTGGTTGTCGAGCCCGTAATCACTTTTTACGGCGGATGCTTCTGCTTGCGCAGGAGTTTTAATATCAAGTATGTTATTCATAACCAGTCCCTCACTAATTTACGGTCGCCGATATAGATCTCGTTCGGTGACGATGGATCGAGAGCCCATTTAATCCGGGCAATGCCTTCCGTGATATCCTTGATCGATCCGGCATAGCTCAAACGCAGATGCCCTTCCATGCCGAATTCTTTCCCCGGCACCGTCACCACAAGCGCCCGTTTCAGCAGCATGCGCGAAAGTTCGACCGAGTTGTTCGAATATGCACGAAAGTCAGGCAGACAATAATATGTGCCGTTCGGTTTCACCGTTTTCACACCGGTGAATGTCTTTAATTCTTCCAGCATGACATTGCGGTTGTTCTCCAATGTCATCCGCAGACTTTCCACCGCGCTTTGCAGTCCGGTAAGCGCCCCTTCGGCGGCGGCCTGCAGCAAAACGGCGGTACATGATGTAATCTGACTTTGAACGTTGGACATGATCGAAACGAGTTCCTTATTAGCAATTGCCCAGCCGATTCTGAAGCCGGTCATTCCGTACAGTTTCGAAACTCCATTGACAGAAATGATATGAGTGGATTCGATATCTTTTTCGGTATATCTGTACGCAGAAGGAGCCGCGACACCGTCGAAAACCAGCTTATGGTAAATATCGTCCATGATCAGATAGATACCTTTCTTCTCGCAGAACCCGACGATCTCGGCAATGAATGATTCCGGGTATATTACACCGGACGGATTGTTCGGACTGTTGACGATAATCGCTTTGGTGTACTGGCTTACCCCTTTCATTACGTCCGACATTTTCGGTGTGAAACTTCCGTCTTCCGGAGTAACGATCACCGGTATCCCATAGACCATCCTTACCATCTCGGGATAACTAACCCAATATGGGGCAAGGATGATCACTTCATCCTGCGGATTTAAGATTGAATAGAGAACATTATAGACTGATTGTTTCGCTCCTGCAGAGACGATCACATTTTCCGGAGCAACGATCCGGTCGTAATTCTCTTCGGTATATTTGATTATCGCTTTCTTTAGCGATGGTATCCCGTCTGTCGGAGTATATTTAATGTCGGCGGAACTGAGTTTTGCCGCCGAACTGAGGAGTGCATTGATGGGTGCTTTGTTCTTCGGTTCTCCGGCTCCAAGATGAACAACTGACTCGCCTTTTTCACGCAGAACTCGTGCTTCTTCATTCAATTTCAGCGTTGGCGATTCAGCAATCGATTTTGCAAGTGTGCTGACGCTCATGAGATGATCAACCTCCTTTACTTAGGAATAGAAATATCTCTCGTTACGAATTACATGTATTCCTTGTGGTGATGCAGTGTGAGAGAAATGAATTTCGATTTGTGAGTCAATAACCTGATGAATAGTACGCAGATTTGATTTAGCGTTCCACTATTTCCATAGCGGTAATCGGATAGAACACTCTTTTTTCTGTGGCCAGAAAAAACTAACGGGCTACCGTAACGAATATTTTTATTGGCACAAATACTATCTAACTTTTTCGGCGGGATATTTCGTTAAATCGTGCCGAACCGCTTTCTACCGTTTTAAGAATTCGTCCCGAATTTCTTTCGTTGATAATTTCCAGACCAGATAGACGCTTACCCCAAGAGCGAGAGCGTTTCCGATGAGCATTAACGAAAGCGATCCTCCCATACCATACGCATCTAAATATTTGGATAGCGATAGATACGACATCATGCTGGAAATGATTCCCCAAAGCGTAATTGCTGACAAAATAACGATGAACATTTTTCTCCCCCACTCAAGGCGATTGAACATGCCGATCGAGGCAACAATGCCAAGAACCTGCAGGCCAATTTCAAATATTGTTTCCGCCGGAGAAACCGATAACGATGGCATCAATTGTTCGGCCATCCGGTATTCGGGCCTGCTGGCGAATGAGTTCAGCATGGCCATATTTGAAATATCTTCAATAATTAAGAGTATGGCGGCAACGATGGAAAATAGTGATAGGTATGAAATGAATCGTGACTTTTGAGATTGTTCCATAAATTTCGGTCATCAATATTGATCAATGTGTGAACTGCAAAAACAGATTAACTATTTTTCACTGAAAAACAAAATTGTTCGCCGTGGCTGAATCTTTGTTCTTGCATTTCATCTCCGCCCTTCACAGATTGTTTCACTTCATTAATGATCCGGAGTTTAAACCATGTTACGTATTTCGAAAATGCTGCTGTTATTAGTCTCCTTTGCATCCTTACTTTTATCCTTACAGTTCGATCCATCACTTATACAATCATTGAAATGGCGAATGATCGGCCCGCATCGAGGCGGCAGAACGGTCGGCGCTGTCGGCGTACCCGGACAGCCGAATGTGTTTTATATCGGGGTGAATAATGGCGGTGTCTGGCGCACTAGCGATTATGGCAGAACGTGGAAACCGATCTTCGATGATCAACCCACCGGTTCTATCGGCGCACTTGCCGTTGCACCGTCAAATCCGAACGTGATCTATGTCGGTACGGGCGAAGGCTTACAACGCCCCGATCTTTCGGTCGGCGACGGTCTGTTTAAAACGACTGATGCAGGAAAGAAATGGACATATCTTGGTTTAAGCGATGCACAGCAGATCGGCGCCATTGTTGTTGACCCGAAGGATGAAAATAAAGTCTATGCTGCCGTACTCGGTCACCCGTACGGTCCCAATATTGAACGTGGAGTTTTTAAATCCACTAATGGCGGAAACTCATGGCAAAAAATATTGTATAAGGATGAAAACACGGGAGCAATTGCACTCTCTCTCCACCCAAAGAACACGAAGCTGCTCATTGCAGACCTCTGGTCATCGCGTCAAGGACCGTGGGAAAATGGAGCATGGCAAGGGATGAACAGCGGACTCTTCAAATCAACCGATGAAGGAAACAACTGGCTGCCGCTGACAAAAGGACTGCCGGGAGCAGAACAGGGAGTGGGAAGAATCGGATTCTGCTTTTCGAACAGCGATTCATCCGTGATGTACGCAACGGTGGACGCGCAAACCGGAGGCGGGATCTACCGTTCGACCGATGTGGGAGAGTCATGGAAGATGGTAAATAGCGACCGGCGTTTATGGACACGCGGCAGTGATTTTGCCGAGATCGACGTCGATCCGAAAAATTCGTCCATCGTTTACGCAACGGCCGTAGCATCATATCGATCGACCGATGCCGGGACAACTTGGACAAATTTTAAAGGTGCCCCCGGAGGAGATGACTATCACACTCTTTGGATCAATCCGGATGACCCAAATATTCTTCTGTACGCAGCAGATCAGGGTGCAGTAATTTCCGTCAACGGCGGCGCATCGTGGAGTTCGTGGTACAATCA